>JANTGB010000196.1 GCA_024763115.1 Desulfobulbaceae bacterium
CTCACTCAAAAATAAATTCGCAGAGATGAGGTGTAAGGTGGACTTCTTAGAGAAGTGATCTGATTGCATGCAACCGCAGGCGTAGCAGGGCTACGTTAAGGATTGCATAATTGAAGATCGCTTTTCTAAATGTCCAGATTGCGCCTCGGAATGTGAAGTTATTTTTGAGTGAGCCCTTAAAGTAAATTATGAAAGATCAAATGAATAAAACCGACCTGCAAATCTTGGTGGACATTCGTTTAAAAGAGGCGAATGTTCTTCTTAAAAATGGATGTTATCAAGGTGCTTATTACCTTCTTGGATACGCATTAGAATGTGCTGTTAAAGTATGTATAACCAAACAGGTTCGCGAAAATGACTTTCCGAATAAGCCACTTGCCATTGCTTCTCATACGCATAATTTGTCTAACTTATTGAAAGTGGCTGGGTTAACTAACGAATTGTCTAATCAAAAAAATCAAGATGAAGATTTTAAACTTAATTGGGCAGTTGCCAAAGACTGGTCGGAAACAGCAAGATATGCTCCCGTAATTGCAGAAACAAAAGTCAGAGATTTTTTTGAGGCAATTACAGACGATCAATCAGGAGTTTTGCAATGGCTGAAGAATTGGTGGTAACGGAACTTCTTTCAGACTCAATGATTGAGGTTGGGAAAAGACTTGTTGAAAGGCTTGACGAGTCTAATTCTGATGTGCAGGCCGCATTTTGGTTATTTTTGCCGGATGAAAAACGCTGGAAGCTTATTATTGTATCCCGGTTAGTTCAAAAAGATGGGCCAAGACAGTTCTATAAGCGAATTGTCGAGGCAAACAAAAAAGCCGACGAATTGGAATTAGTTGTATCTTTAAATGATGTTGGTGTGGCAGATACTTCAAATACCCTTGTTAATTTACTCAATGTGGACATAACCACAGGAGATGGAATTTCCGGAATTAGATTTGCCGGAAACACAATTAATGGAACATTTATTGATGATACATATATTTATAGAATAAATTTAGTATCTGACACTTGACTATGCGAAATATTATCAAATTACACTCGTGAAACCAATGGAACCAAAAAAAAACTGGGAACCAAAAATAATCGCCTTTCTCTGCACCTGGTGCAGCTATGCCGGGGCAGATCTGGCCGGAGTAAGCCGTTTTCAATATCCGCCCAATATCCGTATCGTCAAGGTGCCCTGTTCGGGGCGGATAAGCCCGAATCTGATTCTTAACGCCTTGAACAACGGGGCCGACGGCGTGCTTGTTTCCGGCTGTCATCCCGGCGACTGCCATTATATCAGCGGTAATTACTTTGCCCGCCGCCGGTTTGCTCTGTTTGACAACCTCCTTGAATTTATCGGCATTGAGCCGGGCCGGGTCAATTTTTCCTGGATTTCGGCCTCGGAGGGCGAGCAGTTTGCCGAGGTGGTCAAGGAAGTAACGGCAAAGGTTAAGAAGCTGGGGCCGGCAACCCGGCTGGTAAAAAAAATTAACGAGGCAGCTTAACCGGCAACTTTGAACCCTGAACCTCAGAACCTCCTGAACCATTAAATTATGGCAACTATAAACGAAAAAATAAGCGAAGAGATCAGGGCCCAGGCGCGAAAACTTCTGGAAGCAAAGGAAGTTGAGGCCTTTCTCGGCTACTGTCAGGGCAGCCTGCCCATGACGGCCCGGCCCTTTGTGGCCCGCACTCCCGAGGACACGGACAAACTGGTCTGGAACAGTTTCTGTGTCCTGAATCTGGCAAATTACCTGCCTGCTCTGCTTAAATCCCTGGAACCGCCCAGAGGCCCGCGTGATCCAGCCCCGGAAGGCCCGCTGCCCAGGGCGGCAATCCTGGCCACAGGCTGCTGGTCGCGTAATATTGTTATCCAGATTCAGGAAAATCAGGTTGACCGCGACCGGGTGGTGATCTGCGGTATAGCCAGCCGGGGCATGGTGGCCCAGGCCAAGGTCAAAGAACTTTTTGCCGGTCGGGAGATTCTTAAAGTTGTGGAAGAGGATCATAAACTGCTGGTTTCCGGCAAGGGTTTCAGTGAAGAGATCAACCGCTGGAGCGTGATCAGAAATAACTGCCTGACCTGTATTCATCCTGATCCGGTAATGTTTGATGTCCGCATCGGCGAGGAGGGGGGACAGCGGAAAAGCGATAACCGCTTTGCTGATGTGGAGGAGATCGAAAACAAATCAGCGGCCCAACGCCGGCAGTGGTTTGAGGAGGAATTTGCCTCCTGCATCCGCTGCTATGCCTGCCGTAACGCCTGCCCCTTATGTTATTGCCCCACCTGTTTTGTCGACGACGCCAAACCTCAGTGGGTGGGCAAGAGCGTAGACCAGGTTGACACCTCGATTTTTCATATCCTCCGGGCCTATCACTGTGCCGGACGCTGCACGGATTGCGGCTCCTGCGAATCTGTCTGTCCCATGGGAATTAACATGCGCATTCTGACCAAAAAACTGACCAGTGACGTGCTGAATCTTTATGGCTCGGAGGCCGGGTTGGCCCTGGATTCTCCCCTGCCTCTGACCACCTTTAAACAGGAAGATCCCCAGGATTTTATTATCACTGAGCAGCCAGCGGACAAGGGGGGCGAATAAGGTGAACGTTTATAAATTCGATGAGCCCGGCCTTGCAGCCTGGATTAATAAGTTACTGGAAACAGTCCCGGTTTACTGCCCTGCCGCCAAAGGTGAAAAGTGTGGAACCCATCCGGGCTGGAAAAAAATGACCGAAGTTATGCTGCCTGGGACCGGCGGCCCGGCCGGCAGTTCGGTGAAAACCTTTTATTTTCCTCAGCCTGAGGTTCTCTCCACCTGTTCGCTGAAAAAAAACGACGATGACGGCCTGCTGTTAAAAGAACCGGCCCCGGCTGCCGAAAAACAGGTTGTTTTCGGGGTGCGGCCCTGTGACGGGCGCAGTGTGGAGTTAAACAACCTGCCCTATGCCGAGGAGAAACTCTTTCAGCAGAACAGGGAACGTACCGTGCTGGTCGGCTTCAGCTGCTCCGAACCGGCCTCAACCTGTTTCTGTCAGGCCACGGGCGGTTCACCCTATGGCACTGAAGGGCTGGATATTCTCATCAGCCGCCAGGATGATGATTTCCTTGTCGAGATATTAACCGACAGGGGCGCGGAAATGGCAGGCGAGGGCCTGACGCCGGCGCCGGCCGCTGAAATTACCGCTTTGGAAAAGCTGCGGGCCGAGGCCACAGGAAGTAACGAGAACTGTGACAGACTTAAAAACAAGGATATGGCTGCCCTCTATGATGCCGCCTTCTGGAACCCCTTAAGTGAATCATGCCTTAACTGCGGGGTCTGCACCTTTCTCTGTCCCACCTGCTATTGTTTTGATATTCAGGACGAGGCGCTGCACGGCAAGACCAGGAGAATCCGCTACTGGGATTCCTGCATGTTTCCCCTCTACACCCTGCACACCACCGGCCATAATCCAAGGGGCCGGAAGGTGCAGCGGGTAAGAAACCGCTTTATGCATAAACTGAAAAATTTTCCGGATCGTTTCGGGCCGCTCTCCTGTGTCGGCTGCGGCCGCTGTGTGGTGGAATGTCCGGTTAACATTGATATTCGCGAGGTTGTGACTGACCTCCTGGCTGTGGAATAAGGTAAAAGCCCGACAGCACTCCATCTGCGCACGATCAGGCTGACCTACATAGCAATTAGTATGCTGCGCCGGCCTGATCGCACACATATGGAGCACTGCTGAACTTTTACAAAGCAGTGCCGGAGCATATATTTATTGGCCTTGGCGAACTGTTATATTAGTGGAGTAATAAAAATATGATTTCCTACTTGCCCTATCCTGTTCGTATTGACGATATTACAGTGGAAACGGAAGACGGCAATCTCAAGACCTTTAAGCTGGTTCTGGAAAATGAAGCCGAACGTCAGGCCTGGAACCATGTACCGGGCCAGTTTGCCATGCTTTCCCTGGCCGGACAGGGTGAAATTCCCATCGGCATTGCCTCGTCGCCTACGGAAGAGGGTCATCTGCTCTTTACGGTTAACCGGGCCGGCAAGGTAACTACGGCCCTGCACCAGATGAAGGTTGGCGATCGCATGGGAGTACGCGGCCCCCTGGGAAACGGCTTTCCGGTAGCGGATAAATTAAAGGGCAGGAATATCGTCATTATTGCCGGCGGATTCGCCTTTACCACCCTGCGGGCCACCCTGCTTTACATGCTGGCCAACCGGGATAATTACGGCAAAATTACGGTTATCTACGGAGCCCGGACGCCGGGCATGCTGCTTTACCGGGATGAACTGGCCCAGTGGGCTGCGCGCGACGATGTTGATCTCCATGTCACCATTGATCGCGAGGCCGAGGGCTGGGACGGTCTGGTAGGATTTGTCCCCACCATTGCCGGAGAGGTCGGCCCGTCGCCGGAAAACGCCGCAGCCCTGATCTGCGGCCCCCCCATCATGATTAAATTCACCATGCCGCCCCTGGAAAAAATCGGCTGGACTGACGACCAGGTTTACCTGTCTCTGGAAAACCGGATGAAATGTGGGGTGGGGCTCTGCGGCCACTGCAATGTCGGCCCCTTCTTTGTCTGCAAGGACGGCCCGGTTTTGACCCGGGCCGAGGCAAGCCGATTGCCTGTTGAGTTTTAATGACTTACCCCTGAAAAAGAGTAACAAAAAAACAACCAACAAACACCTTTGACGGTAAAATTTTTAAGAACGGCACTTTTTAGTCCTTGCCTGACAAAGAATAAATGCCTTGGAATAACCAGCTGCAAATAGTTTTAAAATTCCGTCTCCAGTTCAAAGTCTACACTTATCTCTTGTTTTTTTGTAACTACTCATGGGGTAAGCTCCTAAGCTTTTTTCCAAGACTCGGCTTGAAAAAAGAGGCCTCCGGCAGCTCAACAATAATCGCCTGTTGAACTGTAGGTCTGCTTGAGCGTAGGGTGCGTATCACGCACCATTCCCGGCTCCGGCATCATTTTTTTGGTGCATGGTATGCTCCCTACACATGCGCTCAATCAGACCTACGGTTTGGGTGCCGCCACCATATATGGAGAAGTTACCTAGCCCAGATAAACTGGAAGAGAAATTAAGGCTCTGGATAAGTCCCTTAACAGTAGATGCAAGTTATTTATTTCAAAGAAAGTTTTCAATTTCTTGCCA
>JANTGB010000197.1 GCA_024763115.1 Desulfobulbaceae bacterium
CTGCTACGCCTGCGGTTGCATGCAATTAGATCACTTCTCTAAATGTCCATATTACACCTTATCTCTACTAATTTATTTTTGAGTGAGCCCTTAGATTTGCTTATTCAGAGTCTCGTTCCTCGCTTACCTGTGCCCGCGCAGCATGCCGGCGCTATTCAAGCAGGCTTAAATGGGCAAAGATGGGGTGCTGGTGAACATTTACTAATGCCTTACCTCCTACTCCAGTTCAATAACCAGAGGAATTTTATGCAGTTCATTGGATTCCTGTCGAGTATTCCGTAAAGACCAGCTTTTGGTTTCCGCCGTATCGCCTAGCAGTTCGTTTATGTCTTTTATCAGGCCGTCAATATTTATTATCGGATGGCGGGAAAAAACCTCTGGTAGACCATAAGTAAGATTGCAGGCCAGGCATTTTTTGGGTCTTTCAAGTAAATGAAGTTCAAAATATATTTTTTTGTTCTCCAGGTCATCATTAATGAATTTTAATTCAATGTCATAAGCGCCATCAGCTGCATCGCCGAAAAGAGCCTCGAAAAAATCATCAGTCCTTTGCGGCGGGAAAAGTTTTTCAAGTAACTCCGGAGTAAAAAATTTACTAATCTGACTCATGCCGTACAAGTATCCCTTTCTTTGTGTTGGATTAATAATTAAAGTTGTTTACCTTGTAGGTGCCTATTCTATTCACGGGTTAACGTCCATAGTCGCGCTAACCATCGTAATTGTAGCTGGTTACTAGGGTGCGGCTAAGCGACCCGCAGGAGATGCCGGGTGATTTTTGTGATCAGCTATCTTTATAATACCTTAGCAAATTTACTTCCCGTTAGTCAAACAAAAAGAGGCGGTTGCCTGATCGGAATATCAACTATATGCCTGCGGTAAATTTTTTCGTATGCCTTAATTTCGAACGAAAATGCTATTAAATCAACAGACTCATCAATTAAATATTTTTAGTTTGTTGTCAGGTCAGGAGAATATCCGGGGTTAATTTATTGTTAGGTATTTGCCTTTATGGCAATAGCGCTCCTTGCGGTCATGGTGTTGGTGTGGTACACTACAATTCATGCAAAATTCACTGATTCCCACTGACCAATCCTCTTTGTTTCAAAAATCAGACGAAACCGATAGTCAGGATTTAGGCTCCGGCGTAAAAATTTACGCTGATTTAAATCCCGCCCAGTTAGACGCTGTAACCACGGTTGACGGCCCGATTCTGGTGATTGCCGGGGCGGGCAGCGGCAAAACCCGTACCTTGATTTATCGCCTTGCATATCTGGTTGAGCAGAAAATTTCCCCGGAAAAAATTCTTCTTTTGACCTTCACCCGCAAGGCTGCGCAGGAGATGCTGAGCCGGGCCGGTTACCTGATGGAAGAAACATGCTGTCGGATTAACGGCGGCACTTTTCATTCCGTGGCCGGTCTGCTGCTGCGTCGGCATGGCTATCATCTTGGTTATTCCGCTAATTTTACTATTCTTGATCGCAGTGATTCCGAAGGAATTGTTAATCTGCTCAAATCTTCTCTGGGATTAGGCGAAGTCGGGAAAAAATTTCCCTCCAAACGGGTAGTTATGAATATTCTCAGCGGGGCGGTTAATAAATCCATGGCCATAAGCGAACTTATGGAAAGCCGTTACTCCCATCTTATTGATCATTTAGATGATATTCTGCTGATCCGCGATCATTACAAGCAGTTCAAGTTTGAACATGGTCTGATGGATTATGATGATCTGCTGGTTAACCTGAAGATATTACTTGCCGATTATCCTGAGGTCAGGAAACAGATTGCCGGCCTTTATTCTCATATTATGGTTGATGAATACCAGGACACCAACTTGATTCAGGCTGAAATTGTCGCTTTGCTCGCAGATGGCCATGACAATGTTATGGTGGTGGGTGACGATGCCCAGTCGATTTACAGTTTCCGTGGCGCGAATTTTAAAAATATCATGGATTTTCCCAAGTTGTTTCCCCAGACAAAAATAGTCAAACTTGAGGAAAATTATCGCAGCAGCCAGGCCATACTGAATGTTACCAATGAAATTATCAGCCAGGCGGAAGAAAGATATACAAAAAACCTTTTCAGTCGGATTGACAAGGGGCCGAAACCAGTGCTTTATGCGGCCCGGGATGAGGATCAGCAGGCCAGGTATATAACCGGTCGTGTTCTGGAAATGAAGCGTAAGGGCACAGCGCTTAATGAAATTGCCGTGCTTTTCCGCTCAAGTTTTCACTCCTATAAGCTGGAGCTTGAATTAAATAATCATCATTTGCCTTTTGAAAAAAGGGGGGGGCTGAAATTGACGGAATCCGCTCATATGAAGGATGTTTTTTCCTTTATGCGGATTGCCTGTAATTCTCAGGATAATCTTTCCTGGAATAGAGTTTTGCTCCAGCTTGACAAGGTCGGCCCTAAAACCGCCCAGAAGATTCTGGCCCGGATAAAGTCAAGTGATGATCTGCTGAATGGGCTTAAAGGTTATCCTGCCGCCAAGAGTTGGAAGGATAATTTTATCCGGCTGGTTGAACTGGTGGAAAAATTGATGAACATGACCAGGCCGCTTGAGATGTACAAATTGATTATTGATTATTATCAGCCTGTTTTTGAGCGGATATACCATGATGATTACCCGGCCCGTCGTCATGACCTTGATCAGCTTAAGGATATTCTCAAAGGTTATGATGACCTGCAGACATTTCTCGATGACACCAGTCTTGATCCGCCGGAAACAACCATAAATGATGGGCAGGATCAGGAACGACTGGTACTGACGACCATTCATTCCGCCAAGGGGCTTGAATGGGATACGGTTTTTGTTATAAATCTGGTTCAGGGAAAATTTCCGGCAAGCTATGCCCGGTGGACTGATGAGCTTGAGGAGGAGCGGCGCCTGCTTTATGTGGCGGCAACCAGGGCCGGGAGAAATCTTTATTTTGTCTATCCTCGTGAAATTTTAAATAAGGAACGACAGCTTGTTCCAGGGACAATATCGCAGTTTCTGGATCATGTTTCCCGGGATCGGTTGAACCGCCCCGGCAGTTTTACCTCTTTCAAGCCTCAGCCTAGATCCGCGAAACAGAAGGTGGCAATATCTCTTTTTCCGCCGGGAACAGTGGTTAAACATGGTTTTTTCGGCAAGGGGGTGGTAATTGACGTTGCCGGCCCTCGTTCAGTTAATGTGGAGTTCAGCGGCCATGGCCTGAAAACGCTGCATCTTGATTATGCCAAGCTGAAAATTTTGTAATCACGAATGAACTATCAGGAAGCCTGGACTTATCTGGATAACCTTCAGTTTTTTAAAATCAAGCTCGGTCTGGACAGTATGTCCGAATTTCTTGTCCGACTCGGTCGGCCTGAGCTGCATATTCCCTTTGTCCATGTCGCCGGTACTAACGGCAAGGGATCGGTGTCCGTCACCCTTTTGACCATTCTGTCTCAGGCCGGATATAAGGTCGGCCTCTATACCTCCCCTCATCTCAGTTCCGTCCGTGAGCGTTTTCGGATAAATAACCGATACATATCAGAAGATGATTTTGTTCTTTATGCCGACGGGATCAGAAAAATTCTCGGGCGGACCCGGATTACCTATTTTGAATTTACCACTGCTATGGCCCTGCTTTGGTTTGCGGCGGAAAAGGTTGATCTGGCCATTATGGAAACCGGACTGGGCGGTCGTCTTGACGCCACTAACATTATATCACCGCTTATAAGTCTAATCACTAATGTGTCAATGGATCATGAAGCATATCTCGGTAATACCCTGGCTGAGGTGGCCGGGGAAAAGGCCGGGATAATAAAGCCCGGCATCCCTCTTGTTTCCGGGGTTGCTCCGGATGACTCACTTACTGTTGTTCAACAGACCTGCCGGAAAAAAAACGCTCCTTTTTTTCTCTTTAATCGTGATTTCTCGGCCCGGGCCGGCGCAACTGGTTTTGATTATTCAGGAATAAAGCAGAAATTATCCGATTTACCACTTTCTCTTAAAGGAGAGCATCAGCTGGCTAATACCGCCCTGGCCCTTGCGGTAGTGGAACTACTGCGGGAAAAGGGTTTTTCCTGCTCTCGGGAGCAGATCAGGCAGAGCCTGCCTCTGGTTTCCTGGCCGGGCCGCCTGGAGTATTTTTGCCTTAACGCAGACCATTGTCCTGTCAGCGAAATAAACGGCAGAGCTGATGATTGCAAGCGTTACCTGCTTGACGGAGCTCATAATCCGGCCGGGATAAAATGTCTGCAAAAAGCCCTGCTGGATGACTTTAACTATCAGCGGCTGATCATGGTCTGGGCCGGCATGGCTGATAAGGATTTGCAGAATATGCTGCCGGTGATCGCTCCTGTCTGTGATAATTTAATTTTCTGTCGTCCCGAGGAAGAACGTTCCGCCACCCCGGCGGAACTGCTTACTATGCTGGATGAAAAAATTAAACCCCTGGCCCAGGCTGCTGAATCGGTACCTTCTGCCTTGCGCATAGCGGAAAATCTGGCCGGGCCCGAGGATTTGATTTGTGTGGCCGGTTCGCTTTATCTGATCGGCGCGGCCCGTCGAGAGCTGCTGGGAGAAATTGCCTGAAAATGGATTTTGACGGCATAGATCAAGGCGCGATTAAGCGGGAAAAAGCCAAGGCCCGCAAATTACGCAAAAGTCGCTGGTGGCAACAGAAAATAAGCAAAGGGCTTTGTCATTATTGCGGGCAAAAGGTCAGTCCCGGCGAGTTGACCATGGATCATGTTGTTCCCTTATCCCTTGGCGGTCAAAGCACTAAACTCAATATTGTTCCTGCCTGTAAGTCTTGTAATACCGAGAAAAAATGCTCTTCACCCTTTGACTGGCAGAAGGTGTAAAAGCCTTTTTTCTTGCCCTGTTTTCCTTTCTGTGCTAGATTATCCTGTCGGTTTGCCTGACATTTTTGTAACTATTCAGTTACAGGGCAGTTTTGTAAAGGTTCCTCCCCCCCCAGCTGAATAATTACACATTTTTAATGTTTGAAAACAAAGGACAGAGGATGAGATAAACGTTTTTTTATCGTAACTGCTCACAGGGCACCGCATATTCGGAGTCGAAGTTTATGCCCTGTTTTTAAGGGTGCTTACCTCCGCGATCAGCCTGTCTTACATAGCA
>JANTGB010000198.1 GCA_024763115.1 Desulfobulbaceae bacterium
TTTAAGTCTCTAAGCGTTTACCAGTGCCTTAGATTTGTTCATTCGGAGTCTCGTTCCTCGCTTACCTGTGCCTGCGCAGCATACTGGTGCTATTCAAACAGGCAGGTAAGCGTAGACTCCGAAATGGGCAAAGATGAGGTGCTGGTGAACGCTTACTGATATTACGAGCATTATTTTTTCAAAATAACACAGAGTCGGGCAGGTAAGCGAGGTACGAGACTCCGCAGAAAGGGCATTCTCGGACAGCCTCCTTGGTTAACATTATGAGTGAATTCTTTGGGTCGGGATGTGGCTCAGTCTGGTAGAGCACTTGCTTCGGGAGTAAGGGGTCGGAGGTTCAAATCCTCTCATCCCGACCATTTATCAAGTAGTTACGACAGAAGTTTTTCAGAAAAATTTAACACAATTCAATATATCTTAAAATAAGCAGGGTAGTTGAGGGGTTGCATTAAAAAATATCCTCCTGACTGCTACTGTAAAATTTAAAATCGTATTACCTCCTCCGATAAATTTTCGTGATCAGACCGGCATGGCCATACTTGTGCTATGTAAGACAGGCTGATCGCGGAAATATGTGGTACCCTGTGAGCAGTTACCTCAATACTTTGCCGCATTGTTCGTAATTTCCCCAAAGTAGAAATATTTACTATAATTGCAGCACAACTCGAACAACTACCCGGGAGTTACCAGGATATGCCCCTGAATTCAAATATACCTCCAGGCCCTCTGGCGGAAAAATGGGACAAGCATCGTTTTCAGACCAGACTGGTCAATCCGGCCAATAAACGGAAATTCACCATTATTGTCGTGGGCAGCGGTCTGGCCGGAGCCTCGGCCTCAGCCGGCCTGGCTGAACTTGGTTACAATGTCAATACCTTTACTATCCACGATTCGCCACGTCGGGCCCACAGCATTGCGGCCCAGGGCGGAATAAACGCGGCCAAGAATTATCAGAACGACGGGGACAGTGTTTTTCGCCTCTTTTACGATACTATCAAAGGCGGTGATTTTCGTTCCCGTGAGGCCAATGTTTACCGTCTGGCCCAGATCAGTAACAATATAATTGATCAATGCGTGGCCCAGGGCATCCCCTTTGCCAGGGAGTATGGCGGCACTCTGGCCAACCGCTCATTTGGCGGAGCCCAGGTTTCCCGCACCTTTTACGCCAGAGGTCAGACCGGTCAGCAGTTGCTGCTCGGCGCCTACAGCGCCCTGATGCGCCAGGTAAAGCTGAAAAAGGTGACGATTTTCCCCCGCCACGAGATGCTGGAACTGCTGGTCATTGACGGCAAGGCCCGGGGCATTGTCTGTCGCAATATGCTGAACGGCGGCATCACCTCCCATATTGCCGATGCCGTGATCCTGGCTACCGGGGGCTACGGCAATGTCTATTATCTGTCAACCAATGCCATGAACTCCAATGTTACCGCAGCCTGGCGGGCCTGTCGTCAGGGCGCTTTTTTTGCCAATCCCTGCTATGTCCAGATCCATCCCACCTGTATTCCCATGCATGGCGATTATCAGTCAAAGTTGACCTTGATGAGTGAAAGCCTGCGCAATGACGGTCGGGTCTGGGTGCCGAAAAAACCGGAAGACCAGAGGAATCCAAATGACATCCCGGAAGCGGAACGGGACTATTATCTGGAAAATAAATACCCGAGCTTCGGCAACCTGGTGCCCCGGGATGTGGCCTCGCGCAATGCCAAGGAACAATGCGACCAGGGCAAAGGCGTAGGCGAAACCGGGCTGGCGGTTTATCTTGATTTTGCTGAAGCCATCAAGCGGGACGGGCAGCAGACCATCATCAAAAAATATGGCAATCTCTTTCAGATGTACGAAAAAATAACGGCCCGTAATCCCCTTAAGGAGCCCATGACCATCTATCCGGCTGTCCATTACACCATGGGCGGATTATGGGTGGATTATAACTTGATGAGCACCATTCCCGGCCTTTTTGTTCTGGGGGAAGCAAATTTTTCCGATCATGGGGCCAACCGGCTGGGGGCCAGCGCCCTGATGCAGGGACTGGCCGACGGTTATTTTGTCCTGCCCGCCACCATATCCGGCTATCTGGCCGGAAGCAGACTTTCTCCGGTTAAACCCGGTAATTTGCTTTGCAGACAGGGAGAAAAGGCGGCAAAGAAAAAAATTGACGAATTATTAAGCTGTAACGGCAAACGGACAGTGGATGATTTTCATAAGGAGCTGGGCCGTCTGCTCTGGGATTACTGCGGTATGTCCCGCAACCGGGCCGGTCTGGAAAAGGCTCTGGCCAAAATTCCCGAGATCCGGGAGGAATTTAAAAATAATGTCCTGGTTCCCGGCAGTAATGAATCATTGAGCCAGTCCCTGGAAAAGGCAGGCCGGGTGGCTGATTTTTTTGAATTTGCCGAACTGATGGTTATTGACGCCCTGCACCGGGAGGAATCGTGCGGCTGCCATCTCAGGGAAGAAAGCCAGACCCCGGAAAATGAGGCCGAACGGGATGATGAAAATTTTGCCTATGTGGCGGCCTGGGAGTATGGCGGCCCCGGTAACAGCCCGAAACTGCACAAGGAAAATTTGACTTTTGCAAATGTAACGCCCAGCCGGAGAAGCTATAAATGAACCGCAAGAAAATAAATCTGACCTTGAAGATATGGCGGCAGTCCAGTCCAGCGGCTGAGGGCAGGCTGGTCACCTATCATCTCAACGCCATTTCTCCGGATATGTCTTTTCTGGAAATGCTCGATGTCCTGAATGAACAGCTGACCCTGACCGGCGAAGAACCAGTAGCCTTTGACAATGACTGCCGGGAGGGAATCTGCGGCATGTGCGGGGCCGTGGTTAACGGTCAGGCCCATGGCCCGGAACAGGAAACCACTTTATGCCAGCTCCACATGCGCCATTTTACCGACGGCGACACCCTGGTCATTGAACCATTCCGCTCCTTAGCCTTTCCCCTGGTTAAAGATCTGGTTGTGGATCGTTCTGCCCTGGATAAAATTATTCAGGCCGGAGGTTATATCTCAGTAAATACCGGCGGCGCCCCGGACGCCAATGCCATCCCCATTGCCCAGGAAACAGCGGAACAGGCCATGGACGCAGCCGCCTGTATCGGCTGCGGGGCCTGTGTTGCCGCCTGCCCCAACAGTTCGGCCATGCTCTTTACCAGCGCCAAGGTCTCACAGCTTGCCCTGCTTCCCCAGGGCCGACCGGAACGAAAAAAACGGGCCCTGAATATGGTTGAGGCTATGGATCAAGCAGGCTTCGGCAACTGCGGTAATGAACGGGAATGCGAGGCAGTCTGCCCCAAAGGAATAACAATCGGCAATATTGCCCGGCTTAACCGGGAATTTTTTAAAGGATTATTCAGTTGATGAATACACTCTTATCTTGCAGCCAGCCATATTCCCCCCACAGCCACAAAAATACCGCAGATCTGTATCAAACTTAAACTCTGACCAAGGATTATTTCTCCCCAGATACTGGTTAAAATCGGCTGGAGAAGCAACAGGGCCGAGGCAATGGACACCGGCAGATGATCCATGGCCCGGATAATAAGCCACCAGCCGGCCACTGAAGAGACAAAGGCATGAAGCAATAGCCAGAGGAGAGACGCTGTTGACAGGGCCGGAGACTCGCCTTCCCCGAAAAGAGGGATAAGAAGAAAAACAGCCGTATAAAGAGATACCCAGAAAAGAATCTGTTGAGGCGAGGTCTGGTAATCATTTAACAATTTTAAAATCAGCAGAAAAAAGGAATAGGTCAGGGCCGTAAAAAGACCTAGTGCCAGGCCGATTATAACCGACTGGCCAATACCCCTGGTCAGGGTCAGCAGAGCTATGCCTGACAAGGCCAGCAGACAGCCGGGCCAGTAATATTTTTTCAATTTTTCGCCAAAGAAAAAAAAGGCGAGCAGGGCGACAATTAAAACCTGAACATTACCCAGCAGGGTGGCGGGGCCGGCGCCAAGGGCGATTATACAGCGGTGCCAGGCCCAGAGATCTGCGGCAAACAGCAGTCCCAGCAGAGCAAAAATTGCGGCAGGACTGAATTTTTTTTTGTTGTGCCGGAAAAGAGCCGGAGCAAAGGGGCGGGTTTTAAAAATGGGGATAAGCCAGATAAGGGCGGCAAAAAAATTACGATAAAAGGCGGCAACCGTGGGTGGCGCGGAGGCCAGGGTTACCAGAATGGCAGAGGTGCTTATACAGAGTACGCCGGCAAGAAGTAACAGATACCAGCGATTCATAAATTGTGGCGATTATGAAAGGCAACAGCTTCGGCATAAGTCATGGCGCTGCCGCCAAAAATATCCAGGCCGCTGCCCACTGTGGCGTTAAGGCGGCCCTGCCCCAGTTCCAGCAGCAGCTCCAGGTCGCTGAGACTTTTTATCCCCCCGGCATAGGTCGTGGGAATGGTCGCCCATTTACCCAGTTTTTCAGCCAGTTCAGTCTCAATCCCGTGGCATTGCCCTTCCACGTCAACGGCATGCACCAGAAATTCCGCGCAGTATCGGGCAAAATAACTCAGGGTTTCCGGCGAAATTATTACTCTGGTAAATTTTTGCCAGCGGTCAGTGACAATATAGTAATCTCCATCCTTTTTCCGGCAACTGAGATCAATAACCAGCCTATCCGCTCCCACCTTTTTTACCAGAGAATGGAGACGTTCTTCATTTATTTTTCCAGCCCGGAAAACATAGGAGGTGACAATCAGGGCAGCCGCCCCCTTGTCGAGCCAGAAGGCGGCATTATCAATGTTTATCCCGCCGCCGAGCTGCAATCCGCCGGGCCAGGCGGCCAGGGCCCGGATCGCTGCTTCTTCATTACCGGGGCCGAGCATAATAATATGACCGCCGGTAAGATTGTCATTACGGTACATTGCCGCATAATACGCCGGAGAGTGACTGGAAGAGAAATTAACCTTGAGCCCGGCGGAATTATTATCCAGGAGGGTTGAGCCGACAATCTGCTTTACCCGACCATCATGCAGGTCTATGCAGGGTCTGAATTGCACGGCATTATCCTAGCCCAGATAAACTGGAAGAGAAATTAAGGCTCTGGATAAGTCCCTTAACAGTAGATGCAAGTTGTTTATTTCAAAGAAAGTTTTCAATT
>JANTGB010000199.1 GCA_024763115.1 Desulfobulbaceae bacterium
CACAGGGCACCGCATATTCGGAGTCGAAGTTTATGCCCTGTTTTTAAGGGTGCTTACCTGCGCGATCAGCCTGTCTTACATAGCACCAGTATGCTGCACCGTTCTGATCACAAAAATCTACCGGAGTCTCCCTCCGGTCGCTTACCTGCACCCTGCAGGTAAGCGTAGACTCCGACCAGTTACAAATACTCCAGTTTGCACTCATTAGGCGCTTACCCCCATGAGTAGTTACTTAAAATTAATGCTTAGGGCTCACGCAAAAATAAAAATATTTGCATATTGTCGATATGCCGCTATTTTAATTTATCCGGTTTTTCCGGTAATAATTACTGATTCGCCGTAATAGTTTTCCAGAGGCGGCAAAATTCAGCCTCTGGTATGTTTCAGTAAACGGGCATAAACTCCAATACCGGATTGGGTGCCGCGCTTTACGGTTACGATTCTCCGATTGTAAACATCCGGCGAAACTGCTCACAGAGCAGCAGGTTCGAAGTCACGCAAGCTCGCTTGCCTGTCCGGGGGCAGTCCGGCTTACGTATGACTGACACACTGCGTCGCCCTGATCGTAAAAAAATTCCAAAATCTCCTGCCGGCACCTTGTAACCAGTTACAAACACACTGGTTTGGGAAATTAATCGCTACCCCTTGAGTATTTACCGTCGGGTTTGAACTTAATGGGAAATTAAAGAGTGGTCAAGAGAAGAGGGAGAGGTAATTGTTTTTTCCGCTACTTTGCCGGATTATTTTTCTTAAATGAAGTGCTGACTATTTCCTGAGCCTCTTGCTGGATTTTTTTAAGATGATCAGGGCCCTTAAAACTTTCAGTATAAATTTTATAAATATCCTCAGTTCCGGAGGGTCGTGCCGCGAACCAGCCATTTTCAGTGACCACCTTCAGGCCGCCGATGGGGGCGTTGTTGCCCGGCGCATGGGTCAGTTTGGCTAAAACCGGTTCTCCTGCCAGAAAATCAGCCTCAACATCATCAGCGCTGAGACCGGCCAGCGCTTTTTTTTGATCCGGCGAGGCGGACGCTTCCAGCCGTTCATAGATAGGTGAGCCATATTTCGTAGTTAATTCCTGATAAAGTTCGCCTGGATCTTTACCCGTAACAGCGGTAATTTCCGCAGCCAGCAGGGCCATGATTATACCGTCCTTATCAGTTGTCCAGACCGTGCCGTCCTTGCGCAGAAATGAGGCCCCGGCGCTTTCTTCTCCGCCAAAACCATATTCCCCGGAATAAAGTCCCTGAACAAACCACTTAAAGCCCACCGGCACTTCCTTCAGCTCTCGCTTAATGCCCTTGGCAACCCGGTCAATCATGGAACTGGACACTGCAGTTTTGCCCACAGCGCACTCTTCACTCCAGTCCGGACGATGCGTAAAGAGATAAGCGATCGCCACAGCCAGATAATGATTTGGATTAAGCAGCCCGAATTTTCGGGTAACAATACCATGGCGGTCATAATCAGGATCATTACTCACAGCGATATCAAAATGGTCCTTCAGGGATATAAGTGAAGCCATGGCATAAGGTGACGAACAATCCATCCTGATTTTGCCGTCTTTATCCAGGGTCATAAAGGAAAAAGTTGGATCAACACGTTTGTTAACCACCTCAATGTCAAGTCCGTATTTTTCGGCAATCACCGGCCAGTAGGCAATTCCCGATCCGCCAAGCGGATCAACCCCGATTTTGATGCCGGCCTTGCGGATGGCCTCCATGTCAATAATATTTTTCAGGTCATCAACATAGGGCTCGATAAAATCCTGGGAAACCGCATTATCTGAGGCAAAGGCCTCGGCAAGAGGTAACAGACGGACAGCTTTCAGGCCGTCAGCCAGTATATTATTGGCTCGCAGTTCAATAATCCTGGTAATATCAGTGTCGGCCGGACCGCCATTGGGGGGGTTATACTTGAAGCCGCCATCTTCAGGAGGGTTATGAGATGGGGTTATAACAACGCCGTCGGACTGATTATCGCTGTTTTTTCTGTTTTCGGCCAGAATGGCATGGGAAATCGAAGGGGTAGGGGTATAACCCTGATCGCGCTGATAGCGCACCTCAACACCGTTGGCAATAAAGACCTGCAGGGCAGTGGCAAAGGCAGGTTCGGAAAGAGCGTGAGTGTCCACCCCGATGAATATGGGGCCGGTAATATTATGGGCCATACGATATTCAACAATAGCCTGGGATATTGCCAGGATGTGATTTTCATTAAAACTTTTTTTTAAGGAACTGCCACGGTGACCTGAAGTGCCGAAGCTTACCATTTGTTCAGTAACATTGATTTCCGGTTGGTATTGAAAATAAGCGGAAATCAGCCGGGGGATATTGCAGAGATCATTAAGTCCGGCCGGTTGTCCGGCCCTGGGGTGAATAGTCATGTTTTTTTCTCCTTTTCAGCTACCGGTATGGCTCTGTAACCATTCAGCAGTACTCTGTTGTCTCGTCTCCAAAGTCCTGACCTGTTTATTGGCAATTTGTTTCAAGTAGGGGAGCCTTGCACACCAATATTGCCTGCACACCAATATTGAATGTTGCATACAGCGCACCCTATAGAGGAAAAATTGTTAAAATTAAGCTAATTTATTTCAACTTCTCCCTATATGGCGGTTCCGGGGCTTCACTACTTTTGGAGAAGTTACGATTGCTCAAATGAAAATTAATAAAACAGGGGTAACTGCTCACATTAGGCGCTTACCCATGAGTAGTTACAGAACAGGTTCAAAATCCAAATTGATTTTCATATCTTAAACCGACACGGTTCAGGTCGAAATTTTTGGAACAGAGTACAGTTAAGTTAAAATGATATTTGCTGCTGACGTATGGCCTCATAAAGAACTATTCCGGCACTCATGGCCAGATTAAGACTCCTGATATTTGGATTACTCATGGGTATGGTATAACAGCGATCATGATAAAGATGAAGAATTTTTTCCGGTATGCCTTTAGTCTCTTTGCCGAAGATCAGGAAATCTCCGGGCTTAAAAGAGGCATCGGTATAAAGCCGGTTAACTTTTTTGCTTAAAAAATGCAGACGTTTCTCCGGCTGCTCTTCAAGAAATTTATCAAGATTGTCCCAGTAGATAATCCGGACAAATTGCCAGTAATCAAGCCCGGCCCGTTTCAAGTGCTTGTCGTCAGTAGAAAATCCCAGAGGTTTTACCAGATGAAGAACTGTGTCGGTTGCTCCGCAGAGTCGGGCGATGCTGCCGGTATTAGGCGGAATTTCCGGCTCCACCAGAACGATGTTAAAGGGAGGGGCGACCATTAAAGAATTTTAATTCCATCATCTTTTGAGTTTAAAACAATATGGCGTACCGCAACAATTTTATGGGGCTTTAAACAATTAATTTTTTCTTTAAATTTATCCTTTTGTTGTTGGAAAGCCGCCAGTTCCGTTCCCTTTAAAAATGATTTTGATTTAAATTTAATTGTCAGAGGATTTAGATAAACGCCATTTAAGGAGATGCGGTAATCAAGATGGGAGCCGGTTGACATTCCGGATGAACCGACATAGCCGATAATTTCTTTTTGTTTGACCACGGTACCCTTTTTCAGCCCTTTTCTGAAGCGTGAAAGATGACCGTAATATGTTTTATATCCATTGGCATGAGCGAGGATTATCTGGCGACCAAAACCACCCCGGTGTCCGGCAAATATAACCTTGCCGTCACCTGCGGCCATAATCGGAGTGCCTATCGGGGCAGCCAGGTCAATGCCCAGATGGGGACGAACCACGCCCAGGATTGGATGTTTACGATGCCAGGTGAATCCGGATGTCAGCCGACCCAGCGGGACTGGAGATTTAATAAAAAAAGATCCCAGTTCCCGGCCGTCACCAGCAAAAAAAGCTCCTTTGGTATTGGCCGAGGAATAGTAAAATCCTTCAAAATCCGCACCTGATTGCTTTTTGTATTCTGCATAAAGAATTTTGCCATAGCCGACAAACTTGCCGTCTTTGAAGTTTTTTTCAAAAACAGCTTTAATTTGATCACCTTTGCGGCACTCTGTATTAAAATCTATCCTTGCCGAAAAAATATCGGCAAAGGCATGGACTAATTTGCCGCTTTCTCCCTGTCGGAGGAAAACATTAAAAAGGGATTTTTTTATTTTACCTTTGATAAAAACGGTTTCAACTTTTAACTCGACATCATCTCTACAGCACAGATAAGCACCTTTTTTGCAGCTTGTAGTATAACTTTCAACAGGAGATCGTATATAGGTAAATTTAACAAGATTATTATCCGGCCCTAATCCGGCGATAAATGTGTCACCGGGCCGCAGAGAGCGTAAATCAAGTGATTGCTGCAGGGATTTAATAATTTCAGCATGAATAGATACCGGGATATTGCTACGGTAGAGGGATTTGCTTAAAGTATCTCCTGGATTTATTTTTCCTGAAATTTTACGGTATATTTGTTCTTTAACAGATGTTGTATCATGGGCTGCCGGAATGGTTGTTGATATCGTTGGTTGGGTGGTTGCCGGTACTGATGCAACCCGGGAAGTAATGTTATCTTTACAGTCGGAGTTGATAAGGTGAGAATAAAAACCAAAGAGAAAAATACCAGCAACAAAGTAAAGTAAAGTTTTTTGAAATGTCACTTGCGAAGACCAGCTTTGAGAATTTAAAAATAGAAATAGTTTGCAGACACCGGATACGGTGTCTTGCAAGCCGGCTTACCTGTCCACTTTAGTGGGTAGGTTGATTAGAATTAATAATAAATTTATTGGTAACTGCTCACAGGATAAGCATCATAATTTCGCTAACCGCTGTAATTTAAGTAACCGTTCACCTGGGCACAAAATTTACGATAACCTTCAGTCCTGCAAGTGTTTACCAGTGCCTTAGATTCGTTCGTTTGGGACTTCGAAGCATACTTGTGCTATTCGAGAAGGCCCAAACGGACGAAGTGAGACTCCATGTGCTTTAGCTGTGCGTGATAAGGCCGGCGCAGCATACTAATGCCATGTATGACAGACTTATCGCGTGCAGATGAAGCGCAACTGAACAGTTACAATTTATTTTTAGCAAAATCTCTAAGTTAATACAAGCCGCATTTTTTGTTCCACATATAGTTGGGGTCAGAGTAA
>JANTGB010000200.1 GCA_024763115.1 Desulfobulbaceae bacterium
GGGTGCCGGAGATTTTTGTCATCAGTCCGGTGCCGCGTATTAGTCATACGTAAACCGGGCTGATGGCGGAAAGATTCGGTACCCTGTGAGCAGTTACAGCGGCAGAAAATTTATTTTATGAAAATAAAACGATTTGAAGCAAAAGATAACAAGACAGCCTTTGCCCTGGTAAAAAAAGAACTTGGCGAAGAGGCGGTTATCCTGGCCACCAGGAATCTTGACCATGGCACGGCACGGGCCAGGGTGGAGGTCATTGCGGCCATGGATTATGACATGGAAACCGTTTCTGATCTCCCTGAGTCTGAAAAGCCGCAAAAAAAGCCGGAAACTTACAGCTATAATGTTGTCCGGGCCCGTAACAACCGGACTGTAAAGACAAAGCCGACCTCTACTCCGGAAATTCGTCTTGAGGCCCATGAGCTGAGAAAACGTTTTTCCCGGCAGCGGCAGAACAGGGGAGAGGCGGAAAAGGCAGGATTGCGGCAGATCAGGAAAAAACCAAGCCCCGAGGATGTTGCCAGATGGCGGGACAGTGTGGTTGAACAGATTGAAGTCAACCCTCTGAACCTGGACAAAAGCGCCGGGCCCCAGGTTATTGCCTTGGTCGGCCCCACCGGGGTAGGGAAAACAACCTCAGCCGCCAAACTGGCAGCCTGGTTTTCTCTCCGGGAAAATCGCCGGGTAGCGCTGCTTTCCATGGATTGTTACCGGATCGGAGCCACGGATCAATTACGAACCTATGCCCGAATCATGCGGCTGCCCTGTGAAATAGTGCTGCGCAAAAGAGATCTGGCCGGGTCCATTGCCGGACAGCGGAATCAGGATCTTGTTATAATTGATACCGCCGGCAAAAATCCCTATGATTTTGAGCATATTGATGAACTGCAGACCTGGTTTGCCTCCCTGAATAATATCAAACCTTATCTGGTGGTAAGCGCCACCACCAAGAAGGTGGATCTGACTAATATTCTCAAGGCCTATTCGCCGCTTGAGGTAAATGGTCTGGTTATAAGCAAGGTAGATGAAACAAGAACCTATGCCTCCCTCTGTCAGCAGGTGGCGGTTTCAGGTCTGCCTGTCTCCTATCTGGCCTGTGGCCAGCGGGTGCCCGAGGATTTTCTGGCTGCCTCAAAACCATATCTGCATACCTTGTTCAAGAAAGGCTGGCCGGGATTTTCCGCCATGTTGAATTCTGAATCATTGAACCAATAAAAAACAGGAGCTATACAGGATGACCCAGGCAGCGACTTTAAAAAAAATGATGTCCTCATCCGTTTCCGCCCCCCTGCCGGGAGATGAACAGGCAGCCTTGACCTCAGCTACTGCCCCCCCCAGGGTAATCTGTGTAACCAGCGGCAAGGGCGGGGTGGGTAAAACCAACATCACCGCCAATCTGGCCTACGCTCTGGCCCGGAAAGGCAAGCAGGTTCTTGTCCTGGATGCCGACCTTAATCTGGCCAATATTGATGTCCTGCTCGGTCTTACGCCCCGCTATAATCTCCATCACGTTTTTTTAGGTGAAAAAAACCTGGCTGAAATTCTGGTCAGGGGGCCGGGAGATATGATGATTCTGCCGGCCGGCTCCGGAGTTATGGAAATAGCTGATCTCAGCGAAAGCCAGAAATTATATTTTTTAAATGAAATGGAAGGACTGGGGCAGAAAATTGATTTTATGATAATCGATACCGGGGCCGGAATTAACAATAATGTCATATATTTTACCCTGGCGGCCCAGGAACGGATTATTATCCTTAATCCTGAGCCGACTTCACTGACTGACGCCTATGCCATGATTAAGGTACTTTCCTGTAATTATGATGTGAAAAAATTTCGTATTCTGGTCAATTCCGTCTTTGCCGAGAAAGAGGCCTTAAATGTTTTTCGTCAGCTTACCAAGGTCGCGGATCGATTTCTTGACTCGTTATCTCTTGATTTTATGGGATTTATCCCCTATGACGACCGGCTGCCGCAGGCTGTGCGCCGCCAGCGTCTGGTAACGGAACTAAGCCCTGATTCATCAGCTGCTTTACGATTCGTCCAACTGGCCGAACAGCTGTGCCGGGAAAAAAATCAACTGCATATTGACGGAAATATTAAATTTTTCTGGAAAGGACTGTTCAACTTGTAATATACTGATATTAATTTAGTGTCTTACTCCTGAGAATCTGTAACAAAAAATAAGAAAATGGAGGCGTAATTTTGAAACTATTTGCAACGAGTTACTCCAAGGCACTTTCACCCCTCAAGGGGGCACTGAAAAGAGTCCTAAAAAATCTAAGTCCACTTCCACTTTAGTGGGTTAGCTGATTCAGGCTTTTGTTTTCCTGTGAAATATTTCATTGATGTGGAAAGTTCGACCCGATCATTTTTATATGAGTCATAAATGCTAGGTATGCAGAGACAGAGTTCACCCAAATTCAAGGATTACACCAAGGCGTATTTCAGCCTTGAAGGGCAGCTTACGCCGGAAAAAAGGGATGAGCTTATCATTAAATATACCCCTTTAATCAAATACCTGGCCAGTCGTCTGGCTTCCCGCCTGCCTCCCCAGGTCGCCCTTGATGATCTGGTGAGCAGCGGGGTTATCGGCCTCATTGACGCCATTGATAAATTTGATCGTTCCAAGAATGTTCAGTTTAAGACTTATGCCGAGTTTCGGATCAGGGGAGCCATGCTTGATGAGCTTCGTTCCCTGGACTGGGTGCCACGTTCCATCAGAAAAAAATCCCATGAACTGGAAAATACTTATATTGCTCTGGAAAAAAAACTGGGTCGGCCCGCCACGGATGAAGAGGCTGCCGAGGCGCTGCATCTCTCCCTGGATGGCTTTTATAAACTGCTTGACCAGACCAGATCGGTATCTTTTCTTGATATTGAACTTCTGCGCCGGAAAAATCCCGACGCAATTCAAGGGAACAGTCTGGCCGAGGCGTTTGCCGCCGGCAGTCGAGATCCGTTTTCTAAAATCAATCTGGGTCAAATTCGCGATATGCTGGCCCAGGCAATCGACAAACTGCCGAAAAATGAACGGCTGACGGTTTCCCTTTATTATTATGAAGAATTAACCATGAAAGAAATCGGTAAGGTATTAGGCTATACTGAGTCCCGAATTTCCCAGATGCACAGCAAGGCTATGATGCGTTTACGGACAAAGTTGAAAAAATCATTAGTTGATGCATGATGTTATCGTAATTTTAAATACTTGAGGAGTAAGTAAAAAATGGCCAACACTGACATGAAAGTTCTTATTGTTGATGATTTTGCCACCATGCGAAGAATCGTAAAAAATATTCTTGTCCAGCTCGGCTACAAGAATATTGTTGAGGCGGATGACGGATCAACAGCTGTTGAGCTGCTTAAACAGGAAAAAATCGACATGATTATCTCTGACTGGAATATGCCTAAAATGACCGGCCTTGATCTGCTTAAGCATGTCAGGGCTGATGATGATCTGAAGGACATTCCGTTTATCATGGTAACTGCCGAGGCCCAGCAGGATAATATTATTCTGGCGGTTAAAGCCAAGGTCAGTCAGTATATTGTTAAACCGTTTACCGCTGAAACCCTGGGTGAAAAAATAGATAAGATTTTTGCCGGCTGATTTATCCGATGGCTGAAACTTCCGACTCTGAAAAATCATTAGATGTTAAACTACCCGACTCCATTGGAGATGCTGATCCTGGTAAGGATTGGGAAACAGCTTTTGAGGCGGAAGATTTTTTTGTTGATGACAATGAAGATGCCGGGGATTTTTTTCTGGCTGATGATGAGTCCGGCGAAACTTTTAATTTAGCCGCCCTGCTTGATCAGGAGTCTGCCGGTGTTGCTGAGAGTGGGGCTGACAAGCCCGAATCAGAGAAGAAACAGAAGCAGACGGATGAGGCGGTTGCCGGGGAAGAGGTGGAAAAATCTCTCAGGTTACCGCTATTTTTAACTTCCCTCCGGCAGCGCTACCTGGAGCTTAAGCCGTGGCAGCGGATTTCAGTTCCGGTTCTGCCGCTTTGTCTGCTTTTATCGGCATTTTTTCTTTTTCGCAGTGAAACAACAGATCAGAAAATTGTCGATTCAGCTGATACTGTTGTGGCGAAAAAAACAGTCGAATCACCTCCGGAGAAAACAGCTCCACCGGCTGAGCCGCTCGGGAAACCGGCAAAAATTATTGATAAGCCGGCGGAGCCGGAAGAAAAAACAGCCGCAGCAACAGTTATGGTGCGGAAAAAATGGCCTTTTTCTTCATTCTTTATTGCCGCTGAGCAAACAGATAACAAGGAAACGGTTTTCTTATCCCTTAACCTTACCCTTATCACTCTTCTTCCCCAGGGAGCGAGCCTGCCCGAAGACAAAGGAACCTTTGTCCGTAACATGATTTATCAGTTTTATGTCAATCAGCCCGCCTATGAACTTAAACGTTATTCCCTGGCTCGGGGGGAAATGATTCGTCGTCTACGTTCCTGGATCAACAGGCAATGGCCGGATTCACCCATTGAAACCATTGCCTTTAATCGTTACCAGGTTCTCAAATAAATTTGTAACTGCTCACAGGGTACCGCATATTCGGATTCTTTACCTCGCCGGGTTGCTCGCGCTTTTCGGCTAAATTTCGCTGCCGGAGCCTATGTCTGCAGCAGTCAACACCTGGCAAATGAATAACTCTAAATATTTTTCTTGGCAACAACAATCTTTTGAAAAACCCCGCAGCGCAGAGGTAAAAGCGACGGTTTTTCCATAAACCAGGCCTTGTTGGGGGCTCATGCCAAGGCTTTTTTTGGTTTGCGGTTGATAACCTGATCATACCACTGTGCGTCCTGCTGATTAAGGTCATGCCAGTCCGTGAATGTACGACCGGCAAAAAAAAATTTTTCAACATAATCAAAAGGCCGTTCTACCCGAGCCTTGCGGTCTGCATGTTTTATCCGATGCTCCATAAAATGGAGTGATCAAGTAAAAATGGACAATTTTCTTATTTTCCCGGTAATGGCGTGATTCTCCCCGATTTGTCAAGGCATAATGTAACTACTCATGGGGTAAGCGCTATAACTTCGCTAACCCCTGTAATTGTAACTGGTTACAGGGTGCCGTAGATTTTCGTGATCAGGTCG
>JANTGB010000201.1 GCA_024763115.1 Desulfobulbaceae bacterium
GTGCCGGAGATTTTCGTCATCAGACCGGTGCCGCGTATTAGTCATACGTAAACCGGGCTGATGGCGGAAATATGCGGTGCCCTGTGAGCAGTTACTTATTATCTTTATTGACGACAGGAAGAAAAATCAACTATATTGCTTGAGTCAAACATTATAATAATAATGTAAAACTGTTGAAAAATCAAGCGGTAAGAATATTTATTGTTTAAATTCAACGAGTTAGCTTTGGGCAAAAAATAAATTCAGAAAAAATGGAGCGCTATGTTGCCGGTAACGGACAAAACTTACCAGGAAAAAATGAATATATTCACCAGTCAGGTGACGATTTATCCGGTTTCCTGTGAACAGTTGGCAGATGGCCGTTCTGATCTGGAATGGCTTGACGCTGTTCTGGCCGGGGGCAGTAAAATCGTCCAGCTCCGTGACAAGATTTCCAATGACCGCACGGTCCTGGAAAAAGCTCTGGCCTTTCGCCGCCGAACCAAGGCGGCCGGAGCCCTTTTTATTGTCAACAATCGTCTTGATATCGCCTTGCTGTCCGGCGCGGACGGCGTTCATCTCGGCAATACCGACATTCCTGCCGAGGAGGCCCGGAGAATTGCTCCGGCAATGATTATCGGGATCTCCGCCAACACCGGGGAGCAGGCAGCCGGCGCCGAAAAACGGGGAGCTTCCTATTATAACATCGGCCCGATTTTTGCCACCAGGACGAAAAAAACAGTCAAGGCCTTTATCGGGCCTGAGGCCATAGCCACTTATTCCGCCCGATCAAATCTGCCGTTTACCGTGATGGGCGGCATTAAACTGCATCATGTAAATGATCTGGTAAAATTAAAAGCCCGGCGTATTGCCGTGGTTACGGCCCTTACCCAGGCACCTGATATTGAAGAAGAAACCAGAATATGGATAAAATCCATTCAAGCGGCAAATGAAAAAAATTCTAAATCTTAATCTTAATCTTAAACAGAAATTATCGGAAATAAAACTGCTGATGCAGTATGCCGTCCCGGTGGAAAAACTTGAGCAGGCAACCGGGTTTGTTATTGATTTACGCGATGATGTTATAGGCCTTAACCTTTGCCATCATTTTTACAGTTTTTTACCGGAACCGAATGACGATTATATAAAAAATATCGCCCTGGTTGCCCGCAGAAAGGGAACTTTTCTTCTCCTGGCCCGCACCGGTCTTTCCGCTTATATCTATCTGGTCAGTCAGGAAAAAGCCGAATTTGTCAGCAGCGCGGATGAAAAAGAATGGAGCAGGGAACTGCTGGATTTTTTTGGTTACCGGGACAGCGCGGCCTTTAGCCGACAGTTAGGTAACAGTAAAACGCTGCCTGCTTATATTCCCAGCTGCCGGGACGAAAATATATGTCCCTCCTGCCGGGTGGAACATGGAGAATTCCATATCCTGGGCTGTCCTCTGGAAATCTGCCCCTGGTGCGACGGCCGGCTTACCGGTTGTAATTGCCGGTTTACCCAGTTGGAACGTGATCAGGTCACGCGGATAAAAGATATTGAAGAATTCAGCCGGAAATTAACCGCCAGGGGCAGGATTCCCTATAATAAAAATGAACGTCTGTCTTTTCCGGCCCTGGCGGATGATCGGGAAAGCGCCCCTGAATAAATTTTATTTTGCCCCTATGTACCTGTAAAACTCGGAATCAGCAGAAATGACCATCCGGGTATTTTTGCCGACACTCTTGCCGTAGGATTCCAGGGTCTTGCTGAAGGCATAAAAATCAGGATCTTTATTGTAGGCATTCGCGTAAATCCGGGCGGCCTCAGCATCAGCCTTACCCTTGATTTCCTGGGCCTCACGACTGGCCTTGGAAGTTATTTCCTTTAACTGTCGCTCAACCTTTCCCAGAATCTCAGCCTTCTGGCCCTCGCCTGTGGCCCTTTTTTCAGCCGCTATTCTTTTGCGCTCGGAAATCATCCGTTCATATACTTTGCGGCGGACGGATTCTATATAATTGACCCTTTTAAACATAACATCAATAAGTTCTATGCCGTATTTCGGAGTCAATTTTGAGGCGGTGTTGAAAATTAAATCAGCCATTTTATCCCGGCCCAGTTTAATGGTTTCTTCTGTTTGTTTGGCCGCAATATCATTGCCGAATTCACTCTGGTTCCAGTCGGAACTGCGAATAATTTCCACCAGATTATTTTTGTTGACCATATCCCGCACCGTACTGTCGATAATATCATCAAGTATGGTCTGAGCCCTGGAGGTATTATTTACTGCCTGGAGAAATACCAGGGGATCTGAAATCCGCCAGCGGGCTGTCGTATCCAGATAAATAAAGGTCTTATCGCGGGTAGGGATCTGATTGGGGTCGCCGTCCCAGATTAAAATCCTTTTATCAAAATAGGTAACATCCTGAATAAATGGGGTTTTAAAATGAAGCCCGGCATGAGTATGCGACTGGCCAACCGGCTTGCCGAATTGAGTTACCACGGCCTGCTGTTCTTCGGAAAGCATATAAAAGCCATCCCACACCGTTGCCGCGACTATGAGCATAAGGCCGATGAGAAAGGTTCTGACAAATGGATTCAAGATAATCTCCTTAATTCTTTTTCTGTTTATTCAGTATTTTCCGGGTTGAGGGTTATTTCCCGACCATTGCAGCTGAAGCCCTGCCTGAATATTTACGGTACGATTATATTATTTTTTGCTGCCTTTAAGCACCTTGGGTACATCAAGGCCCTTGCCGCTGAGGTTGAGCAGGGGCAGGACGCCCTGCCTGTTATCCATAACGTAAATATCAGTTACCTTAGGCAGAATCTTAGCCATGGCTTCCAGGTACATACGTTTTCTGGTAACCTCCCTGGCCTTTTTGTATTCTTTAAGAATCGCCAGAAAGCGGCTGGTTTCACCCTGGGCCAAATTTGTTCGTTCCACCGCATAACCGTGAGCTTCCTCTAGAATTTTTTTGGCATCGCCCCTGGCCCTTGGAATTACCCGATTATAGGTTTCCTCAGCCTCATTGACCAGTCGTTTCATATCCTGGTCAGCCTCGTTAACCTCATTGAATGCTGGTTTTACCGCATCCGGGGGATTTACATCCTGCAGTTTAACCGTAACAATTTTTACCCCGCTTTGAAAACTTTCAAGCACCGACTGTAATTCCCGGGCCGTGGACGATTCGACGATTTCCCGGTTACTTAAGACATAATCGAAATCATGGTTGCCCACAACCTGACGGATAACCATCTCGGAAACATCCCGAACCGACTGATCAACATTACGCACTTTAAAGACAAAGTTGAAAGGATCCTGGATTTTGTACTGAACAATCCACTGGACATCAATAACGTTTTTGTCGCCGGTGAGCATTAAAGATTCATGATCGTAACCGCGTTTCTCATATATGGATTTCTGGCCGGGAATTCTGGTCCTGAAACCAAACTCCTGCTTGCGCACATTTTCCACATCAACCTTGATAGCCTGATCAATAAGGGGGATTTTAAAATTCAGGCCGGGATTGGCCAGCTTGATAAATTTGCCGAAACGGGTAACAACCCCTCTTTCGCCGGGTTCAATAGTATAAAAAGATGAATAAACAACCTGAATTATGAAAATAATAGCGATAATTGAGCCGATTTTCACCAGGCTGCCCCAGACATTGGGTGGTGTTCCTTTGTCAGGTCCGGGTGTCCTGTCTTTGCCGTTGCCGCCACCTCCATGGCCGTCAAAAGTGTCTTTGATTTTTTTCAATAACGAGGCGACAAATTCTTCCGGAGTTGCCGGACGTTTCTTTTTCCCCCATTGGGGTTGCTGGTCATCCCAGGCCATTGCTGCTCCTTTACAAGTAAGGTGGTTAGCGAAGTAAGGGCGTTTACCCTATGAGAAGTTACTTCCAATCAGGAATTTCGAATAATTGAATTTAACAAAGCTACTTTCCCAGATTTTATTGATATTTTCAACCTATAATATCAGTTAAGCCATAAAATCAACCATAATTATTTTCAGCCGGTTCCGGCCAGCCACCAGCTTCCCGTAACCAGGAAGCAGGAAAGGACAAATAAGCCCAGTTGAATTTTATAACTTAATCCCCAGCGCAACAGGGGCGGATATCCAGCCACCAGCCGGCCTGTGAGGCCGCCGGTTCCAAGTCCCCAGAGATGCGCGCCCAGGTCGGTGTGTTGTCCTTCCGAGCCCAACATGGCCAGCAGGCTTATGCCGGCACCAAGCGGCAGGAGCAGGCCTTTAAAGCCGCATCGTCGTTTCATCTCCAGCCCGCTTAAAATACCGATTGCGGCAAAAACAGCTGTGGAAAACCCCACGGAATTATGATATCGGCCCTGGAAAATTATATTGATACTATTGGCCAGGGCTCCGGCGGAAATAACCAGCAACCAACCCAGGCCGCTGCCGAGAATTTTACAGAGAAAATGAACAACCACTCCTCCGATGATTGCGTTGGAAACTACATGAACCGGATTGGCATGCAGGGTTAAGGCGGTTATTGCCCGCCACCACCGGCCATGGTCTAAAACCTGCTCCCCGGAGAGGGCGCCGCTGGAAAACCAGGAACTATGTTCAGACCAGGGACCGGTAACAGTATAAAAAATCAGCATAATGCCCATTATCAACACTGTGGGAGGATGGCGGTCATGAAAAAGACCGAAACCAACCGCCTTTTCCCTGGGCGGGGGCCAGTTTTCGTTTTCTTTTTCAAAGTCGGCTAAAATCAACCGGGCCTGTTCAATAAGTTTCCCAGAAACCACAACCTGCCAGTTCTGCTGATAACGCTGGAGATTATGGGGCAGATTTTCAGCGCAGAGCACCAGTGACCAGAGACAGGCCTGCTGGTAACTGGGGGTAGTGGCAACGGCCACGGTTTCGTTGTTAATGTTGTTTATAATCGGCGCTTCGGAAATCATGAGGAGAGACAATAAGCATTATTGTCTACTCTACAACTTGATTCGCTAAAAAATCTGCCGGTTTATTCTTGACAAATATCTTTTGTTTTACGCAAACTATAGATGTCGGGTAACTACTCATGGGGTAAGCGCTATAACTTCGCTAACCCCTGTAATTGTAACTGGTTACAGGGTGCCGTAGATTTTCGTGATCAGGTCGGCGCA
>JANTGB010000202.1 GCA_024763115.1 Desulfobulbaceae bacterium
CCCTGCTACGCCTGCGGTTGCATGCAATCAGATCACTTCTCTAAGAAGTCCACCTTACACCTCATCTCTGCGAATTTATTTTTGAGTGAGCCCTAAGTGTATCCCCCCTTTTTTAATTCCGGCAAACAAGACCATATAGAGTAACAAAGACAAGCTGACTCAAGAAAATAATGGAGTTCACAGTCAGATGGAATCACTCTATATCATAGAACCCGGCAGCTATCTGGGCAAAGACGGAGACTGCCTGAAAATCATGAAAAACAAGGAAGTGCTGGATGTCATCCCGGCCGCCGGCCTCTCCAGGCTCACCCTTGTCGGACGTTCTTCTTTTTCTGGAGCGGTGATAGATTTTCTTATCAGAAAGCGGATAGACACGGTATTTCTTACGCCCACCGGCCGTTTCCGGGCGAGACTGCTGCTTGATGAAGCCGGTCATGTGGAACGCCGCCGTAATCAGTATGTCAGCCTGGCCGATAGCAAATTTGCCGCTCAGGCAGCGCGATTAATTGTCACCGGCAAATTGGAGAATCAGTTTAACCATCTCCGGGAAAAAGGACGAAAATACGGCCTTGAAGCCTTATCCAAAACTGCCATACAGATCAGGGCCATCATCTCACAATTACAAGGAGCCGACAAGCTTGAAGCAATAAGAGGATATGAAGGTTATGCGGCACGCCTGTATTTCAGCGTGTTCGGCCTGTTAATCCGCAATAACAGGTTTGATTTCAACGGCCGCAACAGAAGGCCGCCCCGCGATCCGGTGAATGCCCTGCTGTCCTTTGTTTATACCATGTTTACCAATGAGGTTACTTCGGCAGTGAACAGCGGCGGCCTTGATCCATATCTGGGCGCCCTGCACGAACCACAGCCCGGACGGCCGTCACTGTCTTGTGATCTTGTTGAAGAATGGCGGGTGCTTGGCGAGAGGCTTGTGCTGACCCTTATCAACCGCAAAGTGGTGAGACCTGATGATTTTATCTGGAAAAAGGCCGGTGAATCAGGCAGACCGGTGGAAATGAAGCCGGGCGTTGCCAGGGCGCTCATCAGTAGCTACGAACGGCAAATGCAAACCCGTGTGAAAGACCCGGTAGCCGATGAAAACACCATGCTGCGCTGGCTGATTCATCGCCAGGCCGGCAGGTTTGGCAAATGGCTTGGCGACAGGGAATGTAAGTACCAGCCTTTCAAATGGTAGGAAATATGTATTACCTGATCTGTTTTGACATTAGCGATAACCGTATCCGCTACAGGGCGGTAAAGCTGTTAAAAGGGCATGGCATGAGGGTTCAGAAATCTGTTTTTGAATGTCCCGGTCTGACAGAAAAACAGCTGCTGGTTTTACAGGATAAGCTCCTTGCCCTGGTTGACCAGACCACTGATTCTGTCCGTTATTATCGTTTGTGCAAGGCTTGCTGTGCTGAAATTGAATGGACAGGCCCCGGTAAAGGGGCGCAGAATGAAAATTTTGCCGCAATTTAACCAGGAGGAGAATTATTATGCAGAATTCCGCCGCCGTAAAAATTCAACCGGAAGAAAGAGATAAGTCAAGAATCGTTGGTATGGTTCCCCTTGAGCAGATCAATGACACCTCGTTTTCTGTCAAGGAAAAGACATCTGTACCTGCTTCCGTGCCGCCTGCATCAGACACCGACGAAGATGATTTTCTCATGCAGGAAGCAGTCAGTCCCTGGAGCAGTGACATGCTGGCCCGCCAGGAAAAAAGACTGGTGGGCGAGGCTGAAGAATTATTAAAAGCCGCCCGCTGGGAAGACATGGTGGTGTTGCTGTATCCGCTCAATGAGAAAGTACCGGAGCTTGTTGATGCCGGTCTTGACATTGATCTCGGTATTAAGACGGCTTTTGCCCTTGACCATCTCGGTAGATTTGAAGAAGCGCTCAAACTTCTTGGGCCAATATGCAGAAGGCAGCCGGATCATTATCTGGCCAATTATGATTTTGCCTATGTTGCTTATAACGCACTCTACAATGGCAAAAACAGAAAGGTTCTGCTGCATCATTCCCGCAAAAGAGAACTTGTTAAACTTGCCCACCGCCATTTTCAGATATGCCAGAAACTGCGTGATGATGCTGTTACTCCGTTTTATCGTGAAGGTGTACTCTTCCATGATATTGAAAATAATCCCGGTAAGGCCATGCCCTGTTTTGGTAAGGCTATTGCCAACTGGGAGCGCCGTTCAGCAGAAGAACAACAGACTCGCCATCAGGAACGGCCTAAATATATTCGCGCCCTTTATCATCTGGCAGGCTGCTGTTTAAGTAAAGGACAGGCTGGTCGCAGTCGCGATCTGTGCGAGAAGGTAATTAAGGAAGATGAGGGCAGGGATACTCTGGCCCCGGTTTTTAAATATTACAGTCTCGGCAAGGCCCTGCATGAACTTGGTCACTGCAAGAAGGCCTTGGATTATCTGGAAACATCTGCCCGGGCTGCGGGTCGTGATGAGGATACAGACTTTGTTTACGAGCGTGCTGCCCGGTGTGCTCTTGAGCTTGGCAAACCGCAAAAGGCAGAGGAGTATCTGGGCCGCATTCCTCAACGCAAAAAACGCCATTACGTGTACTGGACTGAAGCTGATGTCATGTCTGCCCTTGGCAGACTCGATAAAGCAAAACGAATTTTAATTCGCAGCGCTGAGCGGGACCGCCGTTCAAAGCATCGGGCCTTGCTGCGTCTGGCTAAAATTTACTACCGACTGGGTGAAATGGATCAGGCCCTTGATTATGCGGATCAGGCCAATAAATTCTGTCTGGATACCTTTGGCAATGAAGGCCGGGAAATCACCTTCTGGCAGGCCGCCTGTTTTTACCGCCTTGGCAGATATGAGCAGGCCATGGAAAAAATAAAAGAGCTGCAGACAGCACGCTGGCGTCACCCCCATCTGCGTCGCCTGGATGAACTTGTCCGCAAACAACTGAGGGAACAGGCATGACAGGCAGCAATGCGGAAGCTGCGGTTCAGGATTACCGCCTGCTTTATCATCAGCTGGAAAAGGCAGCCTTTAACCAGGAAGGAAACGAGAAGGCTGCTGCTATCCTTGCCGACCATTCTTTCCGGCAGTCTCTGTCAGTCCAGGAGGCATTGACCTGCACACGAATTGCCCAGATGCATGGTCTGCTTGATATTGCTCTGCAAATTTTTGTTCAGCTACATGATAATCAGCCGGATCTTGAAGAGGCATGGAGTGAACATGCCGCTGTTCTTGATCTTCTTGGCCGCAATAATGAGTTGGTGGCATTGCGGGCCAGGGCCGGGAAGGTCTTGTCTGCTGATTGCCTGAAACGGATTTTCACTGATAAGGCGGATAACCTCGAAAAAGGTGAAAATGATTCGGACAACTGGCTGGCTGATCCTTTTGAGAAGATGCACCGGGAGGAAGAACAGTTATCCTGGTACATGAAAATATTTTCAGGACGGCCTGATGCCTTTGCCAGACAGTGGCGGGATAATAAAACCGGGGCCCAGGGGTATGTGCCGGTGAGAAGACCAATGCAGCTTGCTGATGTCCGGGATCATGTCAGCGGCAGGCGAACTTATGGTATTTACCTGATGCGGCCTGATAATATGGTCAGTGTAGGGGTGATTGATATTGACTTGGTCAGCAAATTCCGGGACAGAAAATTGACTGGGCCGGAACGTCGGCAATTACGCAGAGAAGGAACTTATCTGCTTGGTCGTTTGCGGGAGATGGCCGCAGAAAGAAAAATGCCGGGACTTGCCGAATTTTCCGGCGGCAAAGGCTATCATTTCTGGTATCCTGTTAAATATCCGGTTCCTGCTAAATGTATGCGGGCGGCATTGCGGTCTCTGGTGGATCGGCTTAAAGGTGATGTTACCTGTTTCAACATGGAAATATTTCCCAAGCAGGATATTTTATCCGGCAAAGGTTTTGGAAACCTTGTAAAAATACCCCTTGGTATTCATCGTAAATCCGGCAAGCCTTCCTGGTTTCTTGACAGCAGGGAGCGCAGCAATGAGGCTCAGCTTGAGTTCCTGTCCGGTTTTGAATTGATTGATCCCGCTGTTATTGAGAAAAACGCGACAGGTCCCAGGGGCAGGGTCGTAGTGCATCCGCGCCATGAGGAGTGGGCAGCCAAATATCCTGAACTTGCTGAGCTGCAATCAAAATGCACCATGCTGGCCCAGATTATTTCCTCTGTGCGTCAATCAAAATCATTGAATGTCAGGGAAGAAAAAATTCTCCTGGGGACACTTGCCCATTTACCCGGAAGCCGGGGGCTGCTTCATCATCTTTTTTCCTTCCTGCCTGAATACAACAGACCGTTGCTTGATTATCATATTTCCAGGGTCAGGGGAACACCGCTTGGCTGCAAGCGTATTCACAGTCTGCTGGAAGATGGAGGGGCCTCACTGCCCTGCCATTTTGAAAAGACAAAAGGCTACCCCCACCCATTACTGCATGTTACAGGCTTTAAGGATGAATATTTGGCCAAATCTGAAAAAATTGAAAATTTCCAGGAAGCGGTTGACAATTTAAAAGCAGCTATTATAGAATTTGAAAGGTTTCTGCCTGGTTGATTTGTGTCGACCTCGGGTAGAGAAGATACGAAAATTTGAAAAATTACTTATCATGTTGTATTTATAAGAAAAATTCTTCACAGGGCTTTGATGATGTTGACATATTACGAAAAATCAAATAATTTTAATAAGTTATTATGCTTTTCGCCTTCGAAAATGTTGTTAGGAAAAGTCCCGGCCCCCTTTTTTGGGGTACATCGACAAAAAGTGGTTGGCAATTATTCGTTATTACATGTAAATTCAGGGTAAGGGTTCGAACCATTGCCCCGCTTTGAGGGGTTTGAGACTCCCAATCATTTAAAAGCGTGGGATATTTTTCTTGGTTCGAACCATTGCCCCGCTTTGAGGGGTTTGAGACTTTGTCCCAGAAGTCCAATCCATACCTTTTGTATGGAGTTCGAACCATTGCCCCGCTTTGAGGGGTTTGAGACTCAGCATCGTTTCGTAATCCGCCGATCCTAAAATTGGTTCGAACCATTGCCCCGCTTTGAGGGGTT
>JANTGB010000203.1 GCA_024763115.1 Desulfobulbaceae bacterium
GTCAGGGAACGGATTTTTGTCGACGAAACGGAACAGGAGCAAGTTTTCAGTGAATTGCTGAAAACTTTTTTAGAAAGTACGCTGGATTATCTGGCCGCCCCCAATTTTCCGGAACAGCTTATGGACAGCAAGTTTAAAAAATTTTCCCAGGAATACCAGGTAAAAAAAGAGCTTGATAAGCTGGTTGAAGAAGATGATGATGACGGCCCGGCTGATTTTTCCGCCTGTTTTAAGGACTGAAATTACAATGTTTAACTGCGGATTGTTTTTGATTTGATCTTGACAAACAGGGCGTATATCCGTAAATACAACCCACAAAGTAACTGCTCACAGGGTGCCGAATCTTCGGAGTCGAAGTTTATGCCCTGTTTTTAAGGGTGCTTACCTCCACGATTAGTCCGGCTTACGTATGACTAATATGCTGCGCCGGCCTGATCGCAAAAATTTCAGGCGCCTGTAACGGTTACTGTTACTGTGGTTAGCGAAATTAAAGCGCTTACCCGGTAAGTAATTACCCACAAAAACAATTTAAAATTTAATTTATGCAAATAGCTGACTGTCCAGACAAGGAGAAAAAATGAAAGTTTTAATCAGTGACAATCTGGCCCCGGTTGGAGCGCAGATATTAAAGGATGCCGGGCTTGAGGTAGATATAAATACCGGACTTGCCCCAGAGGAACTAAAAAAGATTATCAACGGATATGACGGCCTGGTTATCCGCAGCGCAACCAAGGTTACCTCGGAGATTATCGATGCGGCCGACAATCTCAAAGTTGTCGGCCGGGCCGGCATCGGCCTTGACAATGTCGATATCCCGGCGGCCAGCAAACGCGGCATTGTAGTCATGAATGCCCCGGACGGCAATGCCACTACGGCGGCCGAGCATGCTATTGCCATGATGATGTCACTGACCAGAAATATTCCCCAGGCTACTGCCAGGCTTAAGGCTGGAGGATGGGATAAGAAAAAATTCCAGGGGCGTGAAGTCACCGGTAAGACTGTCGGTATTATTGGTATCGGCCGGATTGGTTCCATCTTTGCCGGCCGGGCCCAGGGGCTGAAGATGAAAGTTATTGCCTTTGACCCTCATATGCCCAGGGAACTGGTTGAAAAAATGGGGATTGAGCTGGTGAGCATGGAAGAATTGTGTAACCGGGCTGATTATATTTCCGTGCATGTGCCCTTGACCAAGGAAACCAGCAAGCTTGTTTCGACAACTGAATTTAAAAATATGAAAAATTCAGCCATGTTTATTGACTGCGCCAGGGGCGGAGTTGTGGATGAAGAGGCTCTGTACGAGGCTCTGGAGTCCGGCGAAATTGCCGGGGCTGCCCTTGATGTTTTTGAAAAAGAACCAACATCGCTTGAAACCACCCCTCTTTTGAAACTCAAAAATTTTATCTGTACCCCGCATCTTGGCGCCTCCACTTCCGAAGCCCAGGTCAATGTCGCAGTTACCATTGCCGAGCAGATGGCGGATTATCTGAATAACGGCACAGTAGCCAATGCGGTCAACGTACCTTCAGTAAGCGCTGAAGTGCTTTCCATGGTTCGGCCTTTTGTTAATCTGGCGGAAATGCTCGGTTCTTTTCATATGCAGATTGCCAGGGGCGGAGTCGAAGAAGTTAACCTTGAATATATCGGCGACCTGGCTGATATGGAAATCAGTCCGGTTACGGTCGCCTTTTTGAAGGGATTATTTACCCCGATATTAAAAGACGCGGTTAACTTCGTTAATGCGCCGATGATTGCTAAAGACAGGGGAATCAGGGTCGTTGAATCCAAAACTAATTCTTCTGATGATTTTACCGGACTGCTTAAGGTAACGGTGAAAACCAGTGAGGGCGAAAATACCCTGGCCGGCACTGTTTTCGGCAAGGGAGAACCGCGCCTTGTCAGGCTTAATACCTTCCGGCTTGAGGCCCTGGCTGACGGCCCCATGCTATTTGTTTATAATCAGGATGTTCCCGGCGTTATCGGCTCGCTCGGCACTACCCTGGGCAAGGGCGGAATTAATATTTCCCGGATGACGGTCGGCCGCGAGGGTAAGGGGGGAGATCAGGATCAGAATGTTATTCTGCTTAATACAGACACCTTGATCTCCAAAGAACTGCTTGAGGAGGTCAAGGCCCTGGATCATATTGATGATGCCATGGCCCTGGATTTTTCATAGTTTGAATTGTAACCGTTCACCAGGGGAACAAATCTTTGCAGAACTGTAAGAGTTCATGACAGGGGGCAAATGGAGTAGCGAAATGGAAACGTCAAGAGCTGAAGATAAGTGTAAATGCGCAGGCGGAGATATGAAGAATGGGCAGTGTGTCATGCCCGAGGTTACCTTTTCCACTTTTATCATGTCTTTGAATAACACTGCCCTGTATCATCTTGGTAAAATCAAGAGCCCGGTCAGCGGTAAGGCGGAGAAAGATTTGCTGCTGGCTAAACATTCCATTGATACCCTGTCGGTGCTTAAAGAAAAAACCAGTGGTAATCTTAATGCTGAAGAGGATAATCTTCTCAGCCATATCCTTTATGACCTGCAGATGCACTATGTTAAGGCTAATGTCGGCTGACAGACGTGCTGACGGTTAAGGCCCCGGCCAAAGTTAATTTATATCTGGCTATCCATTCCCGCCGGGCGGATGGTTACCACGAGATTGAAACCCTGATGCAGAAACTTGAGCTGGCCGATCAGCTTAAGTTGAACCGTACAGCCGGCGGAATCAGGCTGCGTTGCCCTGATTCCGCCCTGCCGGAAGATGAGACAAATCTGGCTTATCGAGCCGCAGCCCTTTTTCTTGAAAAAACAGCTGTGTCCGGCGGAATTGAGATTGAACTCAGTAAAAAAATTCCGGTTGCTGCCGGGCTTGGCGGTGGCAGCAGTGACGCGGCGGCAGTATTAAAGGCAATGAATGATCTTTTTGCCGTGGGCTTGTCTCTGGAAGAATTAATGAAAATGGCGTATCCTCTTGGTGCGGATGTGCCTTTTTTTGTTGCCGATTTTAACTCGGCCAGAGCTACCGGTATTGGTGAAAGACTGGAACCGGTTGATATTGCCGGTGACCGGCAGGTAGTCTTGGTTAATCCGGGGTTTTCAGTGTCAACTGCATGGGTCTATGGTAATTTTGCGTTGACATCTGCGAGCAATCCATATATCTTAGGCCGCGCTATAATATATGCGGATTTATGTAAAAATCTCTTTAATGATCTTGAATCCGTTACTATAAATAGATATCCTGAAATTAGAATTATAAAAAATAAATTAACCAGCTGTGGCGCTGACGGAGTTTTAATGTCAGGAAGCGGCCCGACGGTTTTTGCCTTGTTTCATGATGTCGGCATAGCCCGTCAATGTGTAAAGTTGTTTGCCGCTGAAAATAAATATACTGTTTATTTGACCTGTCCGGCCAAATAATGATTTGAGTTATCGTAACTATTTACAGCGAGTTACTCCAAGGCTCTTTCACCCCTCAAGGTGGTACTGAAAATAGTCCTGAAGATTCTAAGTCCACTTCCACTTTAGTGGGTTAGATTCGCTTAGGGCTCACTCAAAAACAACTTCGCAGAGATGAGGCGTAAGATGGGCATTTAGAGAAGTAATCTGATTGAAGATCGCTTTTTAAATGTTCAGATTGCGCCTTGGAATGTGAAGTTATTTTTGCGTGAGCCCCTTATGATAGTACCCTTAAAAACAGGGAGCAAAATCCAACTCCGGATAAAGTGCAGCTGAATAGTTATCTTATTTCTGCTGGGGCGTCGTCAAGTGGTAAGACACAAGACTTTGACTCTTGCATTCGTAGGTTCGAATCCTGCCGCCCCAGCCATTTTTTATTTTTCATTTCCTTCCATGAAGGGGGCTTTAAGAGCATAAAATCATGAGCAGCCTTAAAGATATGATGATTTTTACCGGGAATGCCAATCCCGGGCTGGCAGTGGATATATGTGATTATTTTCATACTCCTCTTAATGTAGCTGAGGTTAAGACCTTCAGTGATGGTGAAATTTTTGTAGAAATCGGGGAAAATGTTCGGGGCCGGGATGTATTTATTGTTCAACCTACCTGTACGCCGGTCAATGATAATCTGATGGAACTGCTGCTTATGGCTGATGCCTTGCGGCGCTCCTCGGCTCGACGTATTACTGCGGTTATGCCTTATTATGGTTATGCCCGTCAGGATCGTAAGGTCGCGCCCCGGGTTCCCATATCGGCAAAAGTTGTAGCGGAAACATTGATGGCAGTAGGTATTCGCCGGGTTTTAACCATGGATCTTCATTCCGGACAGATTCAGGGATTTTTTAATATTCCGGTTGATAACATGTATGCGGCTCCGGTTCTTCTTAATGATATTAAGAAGAATTTTGACAGTGATGTTATTATGGTATCGCCGGATGCCGGAGGGGTTGAAAGAACCCGGGCCTTTGCCAAACGTCTTGATGTTGATCTGGCAATAATTGATAAAAGGCGGGAGAGGGCCAACGTTGCCGAGGCCATTAATGTTATTGGTGATGTGGCCGGGAAGAGCGCTATTCTGCTTGATGATATGGTTGATACGGCGGGAACTCTCTGTTCGGCTTCGGCTATATTACTGGAAGCCGGCGCTCGGGAAGTATATGCATATTGTTCTCATGCCGTGTTATCCGGTCCGGCTATCAGTCGGATTAATGACTCAGTTATTAAATCATTGGTTGTGACCAACACTATTCCTTTACGTGGGGAAGCTGCGGATTGTAAAAAAATAAGGGTGTTGTCCATTTCAGATTTGCTGGCCAAGGCCATTTATTGCATACATTTTGAGGACTCGGTCAGTTCTCTTTTTGTTTAAAGATTTTGGTAACTGCTCATGGGGTAAGCGCCTATGGGCAAACCTCTGTATTTGTAACTGCTCGGAGTCTGCGCTTACCTGCAGGGTGCAGGTAAGCAACCAGCGGGAGACTCCAGGTAAGCGACCAGCGGGAGACTCCAGGTAAGCGACCAGCGGGAGACTCCAGGTAAGCGACCAGCGGGAGACTCCAGGTAA
>JANTGB010000204.1 GCA_024763115.1 Desulfobulbaceae bacterium
CCTTCAGTCCTGTAAGTGTTTACCAGTGCCTTAGATTCGTTCGTTTGGGACTTTGAAGCATACTTGTGCTATTCGAGAAGGCCCAAACGGGCGAAGAGGTAAGCGTAGACTCCGTGAGGTGCTGGTGAACGCTTACAGTGAGCCCTAAGATATAATCCCCTTGACCAGTTCAACAATCTGAGGTTCCGGGTCACCTATCAACGGTTTTACGGCGTTCAGGGCATCATCAGTGCCGATAATGCCCAGCACGGTCACGGCCTCTCCCCTAATGTGAGCAGCTTTTTCCTTAAGCAGAGGCAGAAGAAAGGGGATGGCCAGCCTGATTTCAGCGGGACGGACAAGAGCCAGTTCTTCGAAAAGGATAACCACCCCCATTCTGACGATAAAACGTTCATCCCGGAGTAGTTCACCGGTAAAACGATAATAATCAGGTTTCTGTTTGAACATGGCTACAATATTTTCCACGTGGCCCAATTCTATGAATTCGCTTATGGTTTTAATCATTTCCCTGTCACTTATTTCACTCATTTCCGCATACCCTCTGCCCTTAAGGTAAACAATGGGCGTAATTTATATGATGCTGGCCTCGGCCTCTTTTGCCACAATGGCCGCCCTGGTCAAGAGCATGAGCAATGTGCCTCTCCAGGAGCTTATTTTTCTGCGCTGTTTGCCGGCAGTTCCATTTTTTGCCGTTTTTCTTATCTACCAGAGCAGACCCCTGATTGTCAAAGCCGGAAAAATTATTCTTCTCCGTTTCCTGTTCGGCTTTTCAGCCATGATCGGTTTTTATTACAGTCTGACCCACATGGGATTGGCCGACAGTATCTTTCTCGGGAGGATTCAACCCCTTTTCGTGGCCTTACTCGCCCCCATGGTACTTGGAGAAAAAACACCGCGTGCCGCCTGGCTGGCTATTGCCACCGGGATTGGCGGCGTTATTTTGATCATGAAGCCGGCCCTTGACAATTGGCCTCTGGCTGCCTGGGCCGCTCTGGCTGCGGCCTTTGCCGGAGCCTGCGCCCACATGATGATCCGCCGTTTAAATCGAACAGATGACCCGGCAACCATTGTCTTTAATTTTCTGTTTTTAACCTGTCTGGCCGGGGGCATCTTGAGTACTTTCAATTGGATTTCCATTCCCTGGCAACAATGGCCGGCAATCTGCGGTATCAGTTTCTTTGCCAGTCTCGGCCAGATTCTGGTAACCATGGCCTATCGTTACGATCAGGCACCGGCGGTGGCTGCGGCCAGTTACTCATCTGTTATTCTTTCGATAATTTACGGATATGTATTCTGGAATGAAAACCCCCACCCCCTGGTCTGGATTGGCGGCGGTCTTATTATCTGCGGAGGACTGCTGCTGGTTAAAACCAGATGGAAAATGTCGGAACCAGCCAATCATCAGTCCGGCGTTTGACCCGGATAAAATCGGGAGATCATACAGGTAAAAGTCAGTTTAAACAACTGCTTCCTCCAGGTATTACAGGAAGCACTCTGCATTGGGTATCTTGGCGCTTGAGCGCCGGGGATTGAGGTTACACCGCAGAGCCGGAGGGGCACCCCTTGTGGGTGCCCTACTTGCCCTAAGTGGATACCCCGTTTACCGGAATTAGCCCCTTTGGAATTATTATCGTGTTATTTGTGGCAAGAAATAAATAACTTGCCTCTACCGTTAAGGGACTTATCCTAAGAACCCTGAGGTTTTTTTCCACTTTAGTGGGTTAGGAATTGCCATGAGATAACAACAGAGCAGGACGGTAATAATTCCTCCGGCCGGCAAATCATCACTCAGCTGGATTACCACGCCGGCCACCACCAGTTCCACAGCGCCGGAACCGTTCATGCCGCATCGTATAACTGTCGCGTCCCCCTTGCTGCGGCCGGTCAACCTGATTCCGAGAGCGCTGCCTCCAACCTGGCCGACAATAGCAACCAGGGTGATGACAAGGGCAAAAGTCATAAATTCAGTACTCCATTCAAAGTGGAGATGACCGGCCGGAGGGGCAAAAAATATGGGCGTTAAAAAGCCTAACTGATGCCGAACAATCTATCCTTGATCTTCAGGTAAACCTGCTCATCCAGAATCTCCTTTCGAACAAACTGACCGGCCGGAAATGCGCCGATCACCCGATGGAGTCCGGCCGGTTCAACCATATAGGCCATGAAAAGGGCGGATAGCATGGCAAAGGTAAATCCCTTTCTTCTGCCTGTATTTTTTTATCCCTGTTTTTGCAGGTGGTGAAATCACAGCCTCACCTGCCGGCATTTCATTCTTTGCCTTGCTCGTTTAATTCTGCTGCCGAGGCTATTTCCCCCAGAGTGGTTCGCAGCCGGCAATGGACATCATGAATGTGAATACTTTCAAAACTTAATGCCTCGATGAAAATTTCACTGGCAGAGGGCAGGCACGAGGTGAATTTACGGGCCGTATTAAGAGCGGTTTCCCGCACGGCATCCTCGGCAAATTGTGGAAAAGAGTGCGATTTCATGACCAGTTCAGCCTCATCCGGCCTTTTTAGCAGATCGCTGGTAACATGCAGGCTTTCTTCCAGGCATTGGCGAAGTTCCGCATAAGAAGGTCCAGGGCCCGTGGTGGTAATCTGCAAGCTGGTTCTGGAACGTTGGGAATGAGTGGGGAGGGGCGGATGCTCCGAACCGGGCTTGAAAATTGTCGCATTATAAAGCTGCGTGCAGGGACAGGCGGTTATATGATTAACAGAGACGCCGACAGTTCTGACAAATAATTCCTGCTCCGCTTTCCGGCTGAGAGAGACAGCCGCTGAAATTCCAAGGCTGTCAAGCGAGTTTTTTTGACTGACCATGCTCTGCCTCAGGCAGGGCAGGGATCCGGACAGAGAGAGTTTTACCCTGCTGCCCTGCTGCCCGGCCAGCACCTGATGAGCCAGTTTTTCGCCGTAGGCCGCCAAGTCGGGAAAATTGCGGTCGTATAGTCGGGAAAACGCCTCCTCGATCCGCGACATATGGATACCGCGGCGCGAGGAGGGAAGATCAACATAAACCGCAGCGTCAAAGGGCAGTCTTCCCTCGGGGAGCAACACCCATACTGTCTTGCCGGAAATACCCACCTCGTTTAACGGCAGGGCAAAAGAAGGGATTTGTTCCGGGACATCCACCCCGCAGCCTATGGCCTCCCGATGCGCTTCATCGCTAATAAATCGTGTCATAAGTTATCCCTCCCCCTGGTTGCCTGGAAGGAAACAATGGGCCGCTTCCCGTACTCTTCCAGCCATTCGTTTTTCCAAGTAGTCAATAAGCCGAGGAACCATATCGTCCAGATAATGGCCAATCTCCCTTTCCGTTGCCGTACTCAAAGTCTGGCAGAAAAGACATTTTCTCTCACCGCCGCCCGTTGAGGGGAGGCCGAAATCCTCCAGGATATGCCTGGTAACCAGCTCGTTGTCACATTCCTCATAAAGCGGGAATATGGTATTGATCCCGAAATGAGCCGAAAGTTCGGAGACCTTATCCATGAATTCAGGCGTCTGCTCAGGAAAATAGTTCTGTTTTTTCGTATAGCCGACAAGCAGCAGGGAGAGAAAATTTTCCATGCAGTAGAGAATTGCTCTGGCGTGCATGGCCAGTTTGCAGGCCACACACACCAGATTTTTACCGTTGTACCTGGGCATTAACTTTTCATAGCGGTCAAGCCACAGCCCCTGGAATAGACGGCCCATGTCCAGCTCCTCCATATCGTTCCGCGGCAGCCTTGCTCCATCAGCAAACTGACGTTCCAGAATGTCCCTGCCGACCTCGTATCTGTTGCGCGGGAAATCGTGAAAACGACTCATGCCGTTCAACATATGCAGGAGATGAATCCTGCGTGGCCGGGGAATATCGGGATGATGTCCGGCAGTTGCCAAGGCATATAGGGCAAGGGAGTCGGTGCCGCCGGAAAAAAGAACGGCAAGTTCATAGTTGTCTTTAATCATCTTGTTTTACACGATGTTTTTTAATGCGGTAACGCAAAAAAAGTTCGCCGTTTTTTTCCTGGCGGACTGCCAGGAGCTCCAAAGGCAGGTAGGGGTCACCCAGGGGAGCCGGCCCCTCCACAAGTGAGGCTGCCCGGCGATCACCGGAGATTGCCGGCGTAATGGTCAGACTGATCTCATCGACAATACCTTCGCGCAGAGCCGCGTAATTAAGTACCCCGCCGCCTTCCAGGAGAATAGAGTCTGCGCCCATTTCCGCAAGCTTCCGTACTGCGTCATTGATTTTTATCCCTCCCCCTCCGCCCGGCAAGGCTACTAACCTGGCCCGGTCGCCGATCCTGCCGTTAAGTTCGGCAAGGACGGTATGAGGACAGAAAATGACCGGATCAGGACCATGAAGAAAGAGTTTTTTGCCATTCTCCGGAATACGACCGGAGGATGTAATAATGGCACGCAGCCGTCCGGGGCTCAATATTCCGCCTGATCCCCTCATCTCGGGGTCGGCCTGTCTCAGTGTAGCAGCACCCATGAGGCTTGCTGCGGTTTCGGCCCGCATCTTCTCAAGATGGCGGCGATCGATGTCGCTTCCAGGCGTAACCGGGCCAATCCGACCGCAGATTGTTGTTGCGGCGATCATGATTACTTTCATAGATCGTAACTGCTCATTGGGTAAGCGCCTTCATTTCGCTAACCACAGTAACTGTATGACACCGCTTCGCTGTTATTTACAGGGTGCCTGAGATTTTTTCAACCAGGCCGGCGCAGCGTATCAGTCATACGTAAGCCGGACTGATCGTGGACAGGGAAACGAGTTTGTGAGACTCCGCAGAAAGGGCATTCTCGGACAGCCTCCTGGAAGATAACCTTATATTTAGAAAGATGATCTTCGATTATATAATAAAATTACTTACTGAAAAGTTACCTTTTTTCGTAACTGCTCACAGGGTACCGCATATTTCCGCAATCAGTCCGGCTTACGTATGACTAATACGCTGCGCCGACCTGATCACGAAAATCTACGGCACC
>JANTGB010000205.1 GCA_024763115.1 Desulfobulbaceae bacterium
TATGCTTCGAAGTCCCAAACGAACGAATCTAAGGCACTGGTAAACACTTACAGGTCTGAAAGTTATCGTAAATTTGGTGCCCTGATGAACGGTTACCGAGATGTTATTTGTTGTCTTACAACATGCCAAAACCGATAGACATGAGCGAACAAGAAAATGTTTCCGAAACCAGAGAGCCTTTTTTTAAACGACTTTTTTATGCCCTGGGGATATCCAGGGCGCCGGATACTGCTGAAGATCTGGAACAGGAAATTCAGGAACTTATTGAAGAAGGAGAAGACCATGGGTTGATCAGCCGTCAGGAAGGTCGGATGATCAGCAGCATATTTGAGTTCAGGGAAACAGTTATCAGGGAAATAATGACACCAGGCAGTAATATTGTCAGCGCTTCTGCTGATACTTCTCCGGCTGAATTTATCGAAATAATAAAAAAACATGGTCTTAGTCGTATTCCCGTATATGAAGAGATGCCTGATCATATTATCGGTATTCTCCATGCCAAGGATCTGTTGATTGCCGGTGGTATTGAGGCCGGCAAGCCGATTAAAACAATGATCAAGGCCCCGTTTTTTGTTCAGGAAAACCAGAAAATCACCTCTTTGCTGCGGGAATTTCAATCCAGAAATATACACCTTGCTATTGTTACTGATGAATTCGCCAGTATTCGCGGACTCGTTACCCTGGAAGATGTGCTTGAAGAAATTGTCGGGGAAATTAAAGATGAATCTGATAAACATGAACAACAGTGGCAGGTAATTGACGATCAGACCATAATAACCGACGGCAAGGTCAACCTGGAAGAAATTGAAAATTTTTTTCAGGTTAAAATTCCGGACGGCTATTATGAATCCGTGGCTGGTTTTATAATTGCACAACACGACCGTGTTCCTGAAGCCGGAACCGTGACTCATTATGATTCCTTAACTTTTACGATCCTGGCAGCCAGTAAAAGAAGGGTTATATCCGTCAAGATTCATAAACAAAAGGATTAAAAAAAGGTAACTATTCAGCTGCGCTTCATCTATGCGCGACCAGCCTGTCTTACAATAGCATCAGTATGCTGCGCCGGCCTTATCACGCACAGCTAAAGCACACGGAGTCTCACTTCGTTCGCTTACCTCTGAACAGGAGCAAAGCTCCGTCATACAGGCTGGTGGTTGGGGGCTCCTACTGAATAGTTACTAAAAACAAGTAAAATGCAAGAGAGCATATCGGAGGTAAAATTGATCAGGAATAAGCCTTTTTTCGTCTTCCGGCCTCAATCTCTTGTCCTCAGCCTGCTGACTTCTCTTCTGCTCTATCTTTCCTCTCCAGGGCCCGGTTATGGATTTGTGGCCTGGATCGCTGTTTTTCCCCTGCTTGTCATCTGTAAAATTGAAAAGGTGCGGTCTGCTGTTTTCTGGGGTTTTATCGCAGGCTTTATTTATTACCTGGGCCTTCTCTACTGGATTGTCATTGTCTTGGGCCGCTACGGCGGTCTTTCCCTGTGGCTGACAGTGCCGGCGTTGATCCTGCTGGCCGGATACATGGCGGTTTATACTGCTTTTTTTGCCTGGCTCATGAGCAGGACAATGACCTGCATTCCACCGGTGTGGAGCGCCCCGCTTATCTGGGTCGGGCTTGACTTTCTCCGCAATCGACTTTTTTCCGGATTTCCCTGGCAGGATATTGGTTATTCCCAATATCTTTACCCCCGGGTCATCCAGGTAGCCGATATTGCCGGACATCAGGGTATTTCCTTTTTAATTATCATGGTTAATGCCTTTTTGTTCACAATTATATTTTATGAAAAGGATCATAAAACCGGTTTGTTCAAGACCCGACGGAAAACATATAAACGTCATCATTTACTGCCGGCTTTCGGGATTTTATCGGCAGCGGTTATTTATAATATAATTTCATATCAGCACTACATTGCTCCCGGCCGGTCGCCGGTCGCCGGAATCGCCCTTGTTCAGGGCAATATAAAACAGGATCAGAAATGGCTGCCGGAAAACAGGCGACATGCCCTGAAAACATATCTTAAACTTTCAAAGAAAATTTTAGCAAACAAATCGGTTGATCTTCTTGTCTGGCCGGAAACAGCTTTGCCCTTCAGTCCCCGGCATGATCCGCTTTATTCAGAACTGCTGCTTGATCTCTATATCGACAATGGAACAAATCTGCTCACCGGCGCGCCTGTTTATCAAATTGATGATAAAAAAATTACTATTTACAACAGCGCTCTGCTGATAACGGAATCAGGGATTAGAGATCGATATGATAAGCAGCATCTGGTCCCCTTTGGCGAATATATACCTCTGGCGAACATTCTTCCATTCCCCGGTCCCCTGGTGGAAACCATGGGCAACTTCAGCAGTGGTTCCTCCTCCATGCCTTTGACCGCCGGCAGGATTAAAGCAGGAGTTTTGATCTGTTATGAGTCGATTTTTCCCGAACTTGCCCGGCAGGAGGTGAGGGAAGGGGCAAATCTGCTGGTCAATATCACAAATGATGCCTGGTTCGGCCGGTCAAGCGCGCCGGTGCAGCATTTCTCCATGGCAGTATTACGAGCCGTGGAAAATCGTCGCAGTCTGGCCCGCTGCGCCAACACCGGAATCAGCGGTTTTATTGATCCAGCCGGGCGGATAGTTTCCAGAACGCCTCTTTTTACGACCTGTTCCCTGGAGGCTGAAATGGCGTTAATGGATAAAATAACTTTTTTCAACCGTTATGGTTGCCATTTTCCCTTACTCTGCCTTTTCTTTGTTGTTCCGTTAGTTTTGTTTGGTCGTCGGAAAAAACGGGGCTGTCTCCTTGATTAGAAGGAAATCGGCACCTTTGACGGTAAAATTTTCAGACACTATTCAGCTGCGTCTCATTTCCGCCCATTCGGAGTCTATGCTTAGGGCTCACTCAAAAATAAATTCGCATTCTAAGGCGCTAAAGTGGAAGAAAACCTCAGGTTCTTAGGGCTCTTTTCGGTACTCCCTCGGAGTCCCCAGGAGGCTGTCCGAGAATGCCCTTTCTGCGGAGTCTCGTACCTCGCTTACCTGCTTTGAGAAAAAATGCCTATTCTCGGACAACCTCCCGGCAATGGTGGAGGGAATTAATGATTTGCCAAAATCTCGTAAATGGTTAAAGCAAGGGACGAGTGAGAGGACTTTGTTTCGTAAACCGTCAGATTTTAATTCCTGTTCAAAGTTGGTTAAAAGTTTTTGTAATTTTTTTCTGATTTCTTCTGACTTCATAGAGAATATTCTCTTCTTAGCTTTCGAGGAACGAAAGAAGTTTAATTTTTAACTTGTTTGTGTCTTTTACTTCGCATGACCAAACAGTTAAAATATCCCAACCTAATTGGCTGAGAGCGTTAACGCTCATTTTGTCTCTTTCAATGTTTTTGTCCAACTTTTCACTCCAAAACTTTTGATTGGTTGCTGGGCGTTTAGAACGAGCACAACCTGGGTGTCCATGCCAAAAACAGCCATGGACAAAAATAACTTTTTTGTACTTCGGTAGTGTTATGTCGGGTTTTCCAGGTAAATCCTTTCTATGGAGCCTGAATCTGTACCCCATTTTGTGAAGTAAAGAACGGACAACAATTTCAGGTTTGGTGTTTTTGCCGCTTACGCGCGACATAATTTGGCTTCGTTTTTCTCTTGAGAAGACGTCCATTGCCCATATTTTTGATCAAGTAATAATCTGACGACATCCGCCACTCGTGCAGCAAGAAGAGGTGGTACGGCATTGCCTATTTGTTTTGCAATTTCAATCTTTGAACCTGAAAACTTAAAACTGTCAGGAAAACTTTGAAAACGTGCGGCTTCCCTATGAGTGATTGGCCTGTGCTGTTCAGGATGCAAATAGCGGCCTTTTTCAGGTTTGAAAAATTCTGTGCGTATGGTGACGGAAGGTTTATTCCACCAAAGCCTACCGAACAAATCAGTACCTCCTGATTTTTTTCTAATCCAGCATTTCGGCGTTAACTCCGGAGCAATGCGTTGCAAGTCAAAACGATTCATTCCCTCATGCGGTATTGCTCTATATCTTTTTCTACTAAGTTCGGTTGGATTCCTCCCAAAGTGTAAATTTAACGGAGGATCAATATTTTCAATTTCAGTTCCTTCCGGTTGAGGCAGATCACCAATAGCGTCTTTAACGGTTTTCCAAGTTGGGGGTTTTGAAAGATATTCCTCGCGCTTGAAAGGGAAAGTAAACTGCTTTCCGTTACCATAAGGATTAAAATGAGTTTTTCGCGGAGGAAACAAAACAATAGGATCTGCAAATTTACAACCTATGATAATTGCCCTGGTGCGTGTTTGGGGAACTCCATAATCCGCCGCAATTAATTTGTCCTGCCATACTTTAAAGCCTAAAGATTCCGCTACTCCAACAATTTCACCATGCTCGAAGGTACCCAGTAACTGAGGGACATTTTCCATAATAAAAATCGATGCGCCGGATTTATCGACTACCTCTAAATAAGGTCGCCACAACTCTTTACGAGGGTCGTTTTCACGATTTTTATTTAAAAGGCTGAAGCCTTGGCAAGGTGGCCCGCCTATTACAACATCAGCTTTTGGTATTTCAATTTTGCCTTGTTCCAGAATCTCGACAATATCTCCGGCAACACAATGATGACCGAAATTTTCATTGTATGTATCAACACAGAATTGATTAAAATCGTTTGCCCAAACAGATTGAAAAGGTTGTCCGAAAACTTCTGAGAAACCCAGTGACATTCCACCAGCGCCTGAAAATAAGTCTATTAGGCGATAACGTCTTGGGGATTTCAGCAATTCACCTGAAAAGCGAGAGCGATAAGTCGATTCATCCTCTTTTAAAATGAACGACTTGTCAATTTCCATAGTATTTTCAATTTGACACATAACATATATGCCTTGTCGGTAAAATCTTTAAAGGTTGATTTTGATTCTACCATTTTGGGCGAATTTTTTAACTCTATAATTATTTTTGGGGCCGAACG
>JANTGB010000206.1 GCA_024763115.1 Desulfobulbaceae bacterium
CTCCGGGGAATAAAGATCTTCCACCTGCTGCGGAAAACGGTCTTGATGCCATTAAGTATTATATGATGGAAGAGGGAATGCATTTTGTCGGCGGAGTTACTGTGGGCGGCAACGTACCTTGCGTCAAGTGCGGCCATGAAAAGCCGTGTATGATGTCCGGGATCAAAATGATTTATGGCCGGGAAGCCACGCCGGAAAGCGTCGGGATTAATGATGTTGAAGATAATCCTGATGTTGTTGCCGCCTTGAGAAAACTTGGGGAAGATATTGGTAATTTTTTTTTCAGATGATAAGTGAGCCCGTTGATTTAATTTCTTTTTACCTGATCTCTGTGTTATACTGAAATATTTATCCTCGGAATATCAACTATATGACTGCGATAAATTTTTTCGTATGCCTTGATCTCGAAGGAAAATTTTATTAAATCAACAGATTCGTAAATAATGAACTCGTGTAGCTACTCGCCGGGTAAGCATCCTGATTTCGCTGACCACCGTAATTCTAACTGGTTACAGGGTGCCGGAGATTTTTGTGATCAGTCCGGCGCAGCGTATCGGTCATACGTATACCGGACTGATCGCGAAAAGATCCGGCGCCCCGTGAGCAGTTACATAAATTTAAATATATTAAGGTATCCATGACTACTATAGCCGTTGTCGGCCCACCGGGCTCCCATAGCTGCCTGGCGGCAAAACAATTTAACGCTGAGGCGGAACTTAAAATTTATCCCGACCTGAGGCAGGCAGTTCGGGCCTTTCAGTCCCATGAAATCGAGCAGATGGTTATTCCGGTTTATAACACCAGGCTTGGTGGCCTGCTTAAGTCATTTCAAATTCTGGAAAAATTAAAAAACAGTTTCTGGATTGACAACGTTGTCCTGCCCATTCATCTTTCCCTGGGGTCGCTTGATCGTGAACTGGATCTGAAAATGTTGATGGGAACCAGCCCGATTCTCCGCCAGTGTGAAGAATATATTAATCGGATATATCCGGGCATTCCTCTGCTTTCAGTCAGTAATATTGTGCGGGCCATGCAGGATATTAAGCAGGAAGGACTAACGGATCGGGGAGTTCTGGAAGCCGAGACCGTGCTGCTTGATAACGGCTTTGTTATCCGGGAGCGGGAGGCAGCCCCCCATAATAAAACCCGTTTTGCCATTTTAGGACACGAAATCGCTCCCCGTACCGGGTATGATGCCACGGCCCTGATAACTATTCCTCTGAAGGATCGGGTGGGTATGCTCTACGATACCCTGGGAGAATTTACCAGCCGGGGAATCAATATTCTTGACATGCGGGCTGAGAATGATGTTAAAACCCAGAAACTGCAAATCTACATTGAAGCAGAGGGCCATATTGATGATGTAGAGATTAGAAGCGCCCTGGGTAATATTGAAAAAGCAGTGGTTCAGGAATCTGACTGCATTAAGGTGCTTGGTAGTTATCCTCGGGTTGACATGCGGGTTAAGAGGATAAAATCATTTGGTTTTATCGGCAGCGGCGACATGAGTAAATGGTTTGCTCAGAAACTTGAACATGAAGGATACCGGACAATTATCACGGGCCGCAGTTCAAAAATCAGGCCGGTGGAGATGATTTGTGAGGTTGATGTTGTTATCATCTGCGTGCCCATCAGCAAGACAGCGGAAACCGTGAAAAAATACAGCTCCCGGCTGCGAGACGGTCAGGCCCTGATTCTGCTGGCCGGTGAAGCGGAAAATATTTTAAATGTCGCCCTGGCGAACACCGGAGAGGAAGTTGAGGTTATGCTGGTTCATAATCTCTGGGGCCCTAAGGCCCTGACCATGAAGGACAAGAACGCCTGCGTGGTACGAACCAGTCGCAGCGGCGCTCTGTGCAGTGAATTTGAGGCGTTCCTTTATAAACACGGGGCTCTTATCTGTCATGATTCCCCGACCCTGCATGATCTTCTCATGGGAGTCGGCCAGAAACTGCCCACTACCATTTCCGTGGCCCTGGCCCTGGCCCTGGAACAAAATGAAATCGAGATTGACGATATCAGCAAACATTCCACCCTGACCTCTGTCTATGCTATTCTGGGTATGGCCCGGGTTCATTTTCAAAATCCCCGTACCTACGCGGAAATTATGTCAACCGGTGGAGCCGGACGACGGATTGTCAAGAGTTTTGCCGACAACCTGTCGCGGATTATAAACCTGGCCGAAGAAAGCAGGATCGAAGAACTGTCCAATCTTATAGAAGAAAACAGAAATTATCTCACTGAGGACTTTCTTAAAGCCGGCATGAAACAGGCTCTTGCCGTGGATAAAACCTTGAGTAAAAATTCATGAATAACTTTCTCCAGTTTGCGGCCCCGCCGGTTCTCGGCGCTTTTATCGGTTACCTGACGAATTATGTGGCCATAAAGATGCTCTTTCGGCCCCTGAAAAAATGGCATGTTTTCGGCATCAGGGTGCCTATGACCCCTGGAGTAATTCCTTCCAAGAGACATATGCTGGCGGAAAATATCGGCGAAATGGTTGGAAAACATCTGCTTACCGCCCATGATGTCGGCCGGGCGATCAACAGCAATCATTTCCAGCATAAACTGAAAAATATGATTGATGCCAGGCTGAGACTGCTGATGCAGCGGAATCTCGGCCCTGTTACCACAATTATCCCCAATCGTTTTAAAAATTATTTTGATGCCACGGTAAGAATTATCCGTCTCCGAATAATTAAGCTGATGCAGCAGTATCTTGACAGCGATGAATTCAGCAAAGCGCTTACTCCTTTTATTGCCGCCCAGCTTGATGCTTTTCTTGAGCAGGAGGCCGACAATGTCCTGCCGGCTGACAAGGAACAGCTTTATTCGTTCATTGAAACATCTTTGGCCGATGTCATGGCCAACCCGGCTCTGGAACAGTGGACGGAAGATATAATCAAGCAAAAATCTGCTGAATTTCTGGCCGACAATCGTCCCCTTGCTGATCTTTTTCCTACTGAAATACGTATTTTTCTCCTTGATAAACTGGAAAAGGAAACTCCTTATCTGCTGGAAAAACTCGCTGAACTACTGGAAGAACCGGTAATGCAGGATAAAATTGCCGGTACTATCTGTAACGCGGTTGATAATTTTACCGCCTCCCTGGGGCCGCTGGCCGCCATGTTGGGGAATTTTGTCAACCGGGATATGATTTTTACAAAGGTCAGCAGTTATCTTGACGAAAAAAGCGAAGAGATATCCGACTGGCTTTTCGATGATGCGGTGCGGGAACGAATCAGCCGGATTATCCGGGCCAAGGCTGAAGAAATTCTGTCCCGGCCCTGTTCTATTCTTCTGAAAAAACTGGGGCCGGAACGACTTGATGAAATTGATGCTGTCTTATCCCGGCAAATAAGGCTGATACTGACTGATCCGGCTACTGCCGCTTCCATCAGCGATATTCTGCGACAGGGCATGGAAACTCAGGGTAACCGGCGGATAAAGGATATTTTAACTGATGTTATGGGCTATAAGGCCGTAGCAGAGGGCAGGGAAAAAAGTGTGGCGGAAATAATTAAAATAATCCGCTCTTCCCAGGTTAAGAAAATGCTGGAAACCGTGGTGGTGGACACGGTGGAAAACAAATTACTGGCCAAGCCGATCGGGCCTTTAAGTAATATTCTGCCCGGCGGAATAAGAAAAAGTTTTGCCGATTACCTTCTCCAGCAGCTCAGCAATCTGCTGATTCGGGAAATTCCCGGCCTGGTTGATTCCTTGAATATCCGGCGGATTGTTACCCGCAAGGTTGATTCGCTCGACCTTTTACGCCTGGAGGGACTGTTGATGAGCATTATGCAGGAACAGTTTAAATATATCAATATTTTCGGGGCATTACTTGGCTTTTTGATTGGCCTGTTAAACCTGATTGTTCTTTTGGCCTGATGAGTATGAACTAACGCCCTGTGAACGAATTTTTTTGACAGGATAAATCGGATACTGGAACTTTATCCACCAAGTGTCGTTTTAATATAGAAAATCTTCCTTCAGCCGTGTAATTGTTTCTTCTTTTCATGCAATTTTCCTCCGTATGAATAAACTAACTCAAATGATGGAAAATTCCAATTCATGCTGAACCAGTGCAAATGGTAACATTAATTCATTTGTTTCCGGAAAAGAACAGCAGCTATGCTCAAGGTCGTAATTTCGATCAGCAACATGGGACGGCACGGGTATGGCCGAGAGCAGAAAAATTAGCAGGCCGGTGTATAGCGCCATCCATGAATCTTGTTTTCTACAGAAAAATATTCAGAAAAGAAAGGCCGATTCCCACACCGGAAAAGATAAATGCCATGCGCAGCCAGATATTGCGGGAAATAGTCAGTTTACCCTTTTCCTTTAAATAATTATGCAAGGCGATGCCGACAAAAACTACTCCCAGGGCAACAAAAATAATTCCTATTGATAAAGGGATATTTGCTGCCATTTTTATTTTAACCCCAGAAGTTTCTGCTGCCTGAAACCGGGAGCCCGCACTTCAAACAGGGGCTGCCCCGGCTGCAGCATGGCAAGCTCCAGGGCTGCCGCGGCCCGCTGGCGCTGATACCCGGTTCTCAGCACCTGCTGGAGATGTTCGGCGTCAAGGGGCTTGCCAACCAGATACCTCGTGCCGGGGCGAAACTCTCCCTTGTTTTCCTGCCACCACCCGGCAATCAATGTTGGTTCGGGCCAGGGCAGGTCTTCATCCGCATCCATCTCCACATCTTCATCTTCCGGCTCTTCCGTGGGCCCGGCCTCAAATCCTTGCGGCCATTCGCCTTCCAGGTCTTCATAGGCCAGATCAACCCCGGTAATCATGGAAAAGGATTCCCCGGCAACACGGGCAAATTCCGGCACTTCCATCACCTCGACAAGCCAGGGGATGGATACCGGATCGCCGACAACTCCGGTGCCCTGGACAACAAACCGGAAATATTCTTCCCTTTGCGACAGCTCACGCAGCCAGGCAAGAGAGTC
>JANTGB010000207.1 GCA_024763115.1 Desulfobulbaceae bacterium
CCGACCTGATCACGAAAATCTACGGCACCCTGTAACCAGTTACAATTACAGGGGTTAGCGAAGTTATAGCGCTTACCCCATGAGTAGTTACGTTTTAATTTTTGCTAACTTCTCCATATATGGTGGCGGCACCCAAACCGTAGGTCTGATTGAGCGCACTGCGCTTATTTTTCAAAATGCCTCGGAGTCCGGCGCTTACCTTATTTGAGAAAAAATACCTCTTCTCGGACAACCTCCTGAACTCCGAGGGGTACTAAAAAAAGTCCTGAGAGCCCTTTGTTTTATTGCACTTCAGTGGGTTGGGCATAACCCGGATATTTACTATCCTGTCAGCCGGTTAAGACCGTCGGCTATTTCTTTTTGTATTATTTCTATGGTATGGACAGGGTCGGGGGATGTGTTTATGGGGCGACCGATCACAACGTGGTCGGCGCCGTTTATAATAGCCTGTTTTGCGGTTGCGACCCGTTTCTGGTCATCTTTTTCTATATCACGATTTAATCCAGGTCTTATTCCCGGCGTTACAATAATAAAATTCGAGCCAAAATCATTTCTTAATTTTGCTGCTTCCAGCGGAGACGAAACAATGCCGTCGCATCCAAGTTGCAGTGCCTTTCCGGCTCGGATCAAGACAAGGTCTTCAACAGTTTTTGTGAATCCCATTTCAATCATATCTGATTCGTCGAAACTGGTGAGAACCGTTACAGCCAGTATTTTTAATTCATTTTTTTCTTTTACCGCCGCCTTGATTATCGGGTCATTCCCATGGATGGTAGCAAATGTTACTCCCCGGTTTTTCAACTGCTGTACTGCCAGATTAACGGTTTCCGGAATGTCAAAAAATTTAAGGTCAACCATAACCTTATTGCCACGATCGACAATATGGGCTATAACCGGCCACCCGCCGGCCAGAAAAAGTTGAAGCCCGACCTTAAAAAACTTTATCCTGCAATCAATTTTCTCGACCCATTTTCTTGCCTCTAAAGGGTCTGAAAAATCTAATGCGCAGATAATACGCTCATTTAATGGTATATTTTTCATTTTGTTTGTGTGCTGGTAACCGTTCACCAGGGTGAAAATCTTTGCAATATTTAAGTCTCTAAGCGTTTAACAGTGCCTTAGATTCGGAGTCTGCGCTTACCTGTTCATTCGAGTCTCATTCTTCGCTTACCTGTGCCTGCGCAGCATACTGGTGCTATTCAAGCAGGCAGGTAAGCGTAGACTCCGAAATGGGCAAAGAGGTAAGCGTAGACTCCGTGAGGTGCTGGTGAACGATTACGTTTGCCGTCTTACCCGGCATTCAGGCCTTATCGCGCACAGCTAAAGCACCCGGAGCCTCTCACTTCGTTTACTTACCTCTGAACAGGAGCAAAGCGCCGTCATACAGATCAGTGGTAGGGGATGTTTTTCGCCCCTACCTGAATAGTTACAAAATAATTTAACAGACAGAATAATGTGTAGCAAGAATTATATATGAATCCTCGTAATCGTTCACCAGCACCTCATCTTCGTCCATTTTGACCTGCTTACATAGCACCAGTATGCGGCGCAGGCCCAGGTAAGCGAAGAATGAGACTCCGAATGAACAGGTAAGCGCAGACTCCGAATCTAAGGCACTGGTGAACGATTACAGACTGGGAGTTATAAATAAATAAGTATCTTGGTGAACGGTTACGAATCCTCAGCTGGACCACAAATGATTATCCCCAACAGCGGCATAGGTAACGCGGCTGTAGCCCGGCAGTAAAATTTTATTTCCACTTAAACGGGCAAGCCCTACCGGCAGCCTGCCGAACTGACAGGAAATAAAACGTTTTAGCGGCCGGCAACACCTGGTATTGGCATCAATGGTGGTCAGTGAAGAACCATATCCGGCCCGGCGCAGCACCCTTTGCATGGAGTTGCCGGCAAAATCATAAAGATGAGACGGGGCCTGCATCAGGGTCAGCTTTCGCGCCAGGGTGGCGGAAAAGGAAAGAAGCGGGCTGGTGTTCGGATAACGCAGCACAATGATCCCATTGGGAGTGAGCAGTTTTTTTATGGCCTTAAGGATTGCCAGCGGATCAGCAACATGCTCAATCACATAAAACATGGTCACCACGTCAAATAAAGCCATCTCACCCAATTCCTCCACTGCATGGGAGTGAATCGGCCCGCAATTTCCGGCTTTAGCAATTTCCGCAGCCGGCCTGGAAAGCTCAATTCCTTCAACTTCCCAGCCTCTTTCATGCATGGTTTCCAGGAAAAAATCATAGCGCAGCCTATATCAAGCAATTGTCCCGGCCCGGCAAACTGCCTGTCTATAAAGCGGGCTGAAACGGCAATAACCGGGGCCATTTCAGCGCCCCAGGCCTTTATTGCGTCTTTTTCCAGGGGCAGGTAATGCTGATAATGATCATGCAGCTTTGCGGCACTGGGCTGTGGATAAAGAAAGAGCAGGGAACAGGTCGGACATTTATAATAATTAAAGCTGTTTTCCATATAAAAAAACGGCGGTTCAGCCTGTCCGCACAAAGGACATTTTAAAGGGGTTTCTTTGCCATGTGTAACCATAAAGGTCCGCGTGCCCCTCTTTTCCGGAGATAACCGGCAAGATATGAAGAACATCTGATGGAATGACCGGGGAATATCCAGGTCTTAAATTCCCTGGATAAACGATTAACCCCGGCCGTCAGCCCAGTCAGGTGTGAAGATAGATAAAATTGCGGCTCAAGCATATTTGTTTCAGGGGTTATGACCCCTTCCCGCAAACTTATATCATAAAGTTTCGTATTGGGAATGATGCGCAATCCGGTCATGAAAATCACTGAGGTGGCCCTGGTTGCCGCAGTATTATCCACGGTTTCCCGCACCGTATCCCAGGTCTCGCCCGGCCCGCCCACCAGCAGGGCATGGCAGAAGGGCAGACCAGCCTCCCGGCAGGCAGCGCTTGCCCTTAAGGCATCGTCAACCGTGAATGCCTTGCCCATATTTTTCATCATGGCCGGAGAAAGAGCATCGGTACCGAACTCAACCCCCAGGCAGCCCCCGGCAACGCAGAGATCGGCAAATTCCCGGTCAAACAGCCAGGGGGAGGTATAACAGGTCCACTTTAAGGGTAATCGCGCCTTGATTACAGCCCGGCACAGCTCTTTGGCATAGTCAACCGGATGATTGAACAGGGAGTCAACAAAATAAACCTCGTTAACCCCGTTTCGGCTGAGAGTGGTAAGTTCATTAATTACTGCCGAAATCGGCCTGGTCAAGGGAATTCGTCCTTCCAGCAGCGGATAGGAACAATAAATACAGGAAAAGGCGCAACCCCGCTTGGTCTGGACATTGATCATTCCCCCGGATTCATGATAGGCGGCAAGGTCGAAACAGTCATGGTCGGGCCTGGGCTGAGTTATTGGTTGAGATCGCCCCTTCCCGTGAAAACAGCCTGTTTCCTGTCTGACATAAAGATTAATCTCGTCAGGGACGTCATGCCCTTGCTCCAGACAATCGAGAAGTTGGGGAAATATTTTTTCACCGCTGCCCCTGATGCCGTAATCGCCGCCTAAAAGCTCCAGTAACTGCCGGGGAAACAGAGAATAGGCGGATCCGCCCAGGATCAGCGGACAACCGGTTACCCGGCGTAAGCTGTTTATTACCTCCTGATAATAGGGGATATAGGTCGTTGTATCCGGATAAGCGACATTATCGACATTGCGCAGCGACAGGCCCAGGGCTTGAGGCTGGAATTTCCGGGCTGTGGCGATTAACTCAGCAGGCGATTGAAAACTGAGATCAACCACTTTATACTCATGTCCGGTCTGCCGCAGACTGCCGGCGATTATGGCAATTCCCAGGGGGAAAACCGGCTCCGGCAGCAGCTCATTATTTAATGAAACCAGGAGAACGCGCATTAATTAACCTTATTGAGCAAAACGCCGCAACAGCCGCCGCCCGGCGTCACTGCCGAGGTGTAAACCGTGGCTGCCCCGGAAACAGGCTCTTCATAAAGCCTGTCATAGCTGAAATTTGTCGTTTCTCCTGCTTTGCGGGCCCAAAACTGTTCGCCTCCCAGGATGATTACTGCCAGCGCCTGTTTCAGCAGTCCCCCTCCCAGAAGAGCGCCGGTATGATATTCCGGGATCAGCATGGCGGAATCCGGCCCGAAAACTGCGGATAAGGCGGAAAAATGGTCGGCGTCAACCTCCTTGATAAACGAAGCCGAGAGGATAAGGCAGTCAATTCCTTTCGGCTCAAGAAACCTGCTTACTCTCTAGTAACCGTTCACCAGGGCACAAAATTTACGATAACCTTCAGTCCTGTAAGTGTTTACCAGTGCCTTAGATTCGGAGTCTGCGCTTACCTGTTCATTCGGAGTCTCATTCTTCGCTTACCTGTGTCTGCGCAGCATACTGGTGCTATTCAAGCAGGCTCAAATGGGCAAAGATGAGGTGCTGGTGAACGCTTACACTCTCTGCACGCCGGCGGCAACCTCATGAAACCCGGCAGGCCGGATTGCCGAACCGGACGAATTTATCCCGGCCAGCCGGGCCAGGGGCCTGACATTTCGCCGCTGGACTGATTCAGCGGTCTCAAGCACCAGGGCAACTGCGGCCTCTCCAACGATCATTTTCCTGCCAAGAGGAACAGTGCGCAATGATGCCGGTTTTTTCTGCAGCACGCCACAGGCCCGAAGCCCGGTTAACAGAGGGATGCTGATTTCCGATAACGGCTCACCAGAGCAACCAGGCCGGGCGGAACTCAGGCCGGCGGCAGTTTGCGGTTGGTTGAATTTTTACAATTCTTACAGATAGCCAAAAGTTAAGCTTAGGGCTCACTCAAAAATAACTTCGCATTCTAAGGCGCAATCTGAACATTTAGAAAATCGATCTGCAATTATGCAATCCAGAGGCGTAGCTGTGCTACGCCTGCGGTTGCATGCAATTAGATCACTTCTCTAAATGTCCATATTACACCTTATCT
>JANTGB010000208.1 GCA_024763115.1 Desulfobulbaceae bacterium
GATCATGTTATTTTCCCTGACGGTAAACGGATTATAATCCTGGCTGAGGGCAGATTGGTAAACTTAGGCTGCGCCACCGGTCATCCCAGTTTTGTCATGAGTAATTCTTTTGCCAATCAGGTGTTGGCTCAGATAGAACTCTGGCAGAACCAGGGTAAATATGAAAACAAGGTTTATTTTCTGCCCAAGAATCTTGATGAAATGGTAGCCCGCCTTCATCTTGAGAAAATGGGAGTCAACCTTACCGTGTTGAACCAGGAACAGGCCGATTATATCGGGGTCAGCATTGATGGGCCGTATAAGCCTGAGTATTACCGGTATTAATGGATTCGTAAAAACTATTTTTACCATGAAGCGCATGAAGGACACGAAGCAAAGAAAGATGTGAAATCAGCATGTTAGCTTCAATCTCTTCATGAACTTCATGGTGAGCAAGTCCATCTTACAAGTCCATCTTAATTGACTGTACCTTATTAATTTTTAACTACTGAATCTTACTATGACCAGCAACTTACCAGAATATATCCAGTTTCTGCTTAATGAGAAGCCGTTTCCCCAGGCAACAGATAAAACAAAACTTGTCCAGACTCACATCTCCTTTGTGATTCTGGCCGGTGATTCTGTTTATAAATTCAAAAAACCGGTTGATTTCGGTTTCCTTGATTTTACCACTCTGGAAAAACGCAAATATTTCTGTGAGCGCGAGCTTGTTTTAAACCGCAGGCTCTGCCCGGATATTTACCAGGGGCTGGTCACGGTTAACCGGGATAAGGGCGAACTGAACCTGAACGGAAGTGGAGAGCCGGAGGAATACGGCATTTTAATGCGCCGGATGCCGGAAGAAAAAATGATGGGCAATGTTATCAAATCCGGGCAGCTTACCGCAAAAATGCTTGATGATATTGTTGATGTGCTGGTTCCTTTTTACCAGCAGGCAGACAAGGCTGGAGCGGAATTCGGCACCCCGGAAGCTGTTGGGGTTAATGTCCTGGAAAATTTTGCGCAGACCCGTGATTTTATTGGAACCTCAGCCCTTAGTCAGGAGCAGTTTGCGCGGATCAGCAGCTACTCAAAAGACTTTCTGGCCGGAGATGATCTTTTCCGGCAACGGATTGCTCAAGATAAAATCAGGGACTGTCATGGCGATCTTTATTCCGCCAATATCTGCCTGGCCGACAAGGTTTATATTTACGACTGTATTGAATTCAATGAACGATTTCGCTATACGGACGTGGCCTGTGATGTGGCTTTTCTGGCCATGGATCTTGATTTCTGGCAGCTGGAAGAGCTGTCCCGCCATTTTATTGATCGTTTTATTGCAGTTTCCGGTGATGATCTGGGCGGCATGTTGAATTTTTATAAATGTTATCGTGCCTATGTCCGCGGGAAAATAGGACTTTTTACCGCTGATTCGCCGGAGATTGACCAATCGGGCAAGGATCTGGCCCTGGATCAGGCTGGTAAATATTTTCAACTGGCCCTGAAATATGCCACGGCAGATTAAGCTTTTTATTTTTTTCGGCCTTATTGCCACGGGTAAGAGTACCCTGGCTCAGAACTGGGCTGAGGCCGGCCGGATGCAATATTATAATTCCGACCGGGTGCGAAAGGAACTTGCCGGACTGGCCGCCAATTGCCGCCGTAGTGAAAGTCTGGATCAGGGAATATATACGAGAGAATTTTCCCGGAAAACCTATGACGCCATGTTGGAAAGGGCGGAAGGCGATCTGCGTCGGGGGCGGATGGTGGTGCTGGACGGCTCCTACCAGGATGTGGCGGAAAGAGACCGGCTGCGGGAAATGGCGGCCGGACATGGAGCTGATCTCTGTTTTATCCTCTGTGAATGTCCTGAACCACTTATAAAAGAACGGCTTGCCAAACGGGCCCAGGATCCGCAAGCTGTTTCCGATGGCCGTTGGGAGATTTACCTGAAGCAGAAAAAAAGATTTTCCCTGCCTGATGAGTTGCCGCCTGAGCAGCTCCTGGTCTTTTCTACAGCTGATCTGCCGGATAAATTATTAGCGGAACTTGAGAAACAACTGGTTGCGCACGGCTGTTCTATAATCACACAACATTAGAAAGTCAGCTATGTGAATTGACCATCGCCCCCTGCGCATTGCGCACCTTCCGTCTACCACCCGCCAAAATATCCAGCCAGGCCAAGAATAATCCCGGCCACAAAATTTATTGCCTTGACCTTGAAAAAATTCGTCCGTGATTCTGCCAGAAGCGGCAACATGCCATGCCCATCCTGGACAACTGAACTGGCCAGAAAAATACTTAAAGGAATACTCTGCTCAACAAAAAGGGTCAGAAAAATAAGATGAGGCCCTGATTCGGGAATCAGGCCCACCAGGCAGGCAGTGAGCAGGACAATAAGCTGGTTGTCGTGGAGCCAGCTTTGCAGATGAAGCTGGTCAACCAGTACATGCATGAGCAGCAAGGCACCGAAGGTCCATAAAAAGACCTTGGGTACATGTTTTTTTGCCACATGATTCCAGAGATGTTCTTCGAGAAAATGATCAGGGCCGGTGGCGACAATTACCAGAGCGGCAAGAGTAACCAGGAGAATGGTAATACGTATCCAGTTCCAGACTCCGGGGCCTACCTGGCCGGTCAATACTCCATAAAGAAAAAGCAGCAGGGTAATGCTCAGCACTCCCCGGACAGCGGAACAGGGGCGCCAGTGTTCCTTGATCTGTGGCCATGACCAGAAAAGCGAATTTTCCTCATGATGAATGGTAAACTCGTGACCGCAGGAAAGTTCGGCTATTTTCTTTTTTCCGAAAAAGAAATCAGTCAGATACCCGCAAAGCAGGCCGAGGATAAAAAGTATAAGAAAAATAAACAGCGCCTTGTCCGGCAGCATGGAGATCATGACAAATGATTCATCACCGCTGGTGGCAACCATGGCAGCGACCACGGCTCCCATGCTGACCTCCTGATGGAGATACAGGGAAACAACAGCAAAAGCGCCGAGACAACCGGGAGTCGCGCCGAGAAAAGAGGCCAGCAGATATTGCCTCCATCGTCCTCCCCGCAAGCTCCGTTGCCAGATGCCACGGGAAAAGACATTAAGATATTCGATTATCAGCATCATCATGAAAACAAAGCCGGTAATCATTATTGCATGAGTTATTGAGTGCTGAATGACGGATAACATGAAGTTTATTGCGGTAAGTGTATGGGCGGACCTGATAAAAATTTATTCCGCCTGTCTGAGAATAGTTATAAATAATTTTGTAAAATCAGTAGGTCAGGCATGAAGATAAAATCGGCTTATGCTATATTTGTTGTATGATTTTAAGTATATGAGTCTTTATTGTGTACATATGTAACTACTCATGGGGTGAGCCCTTAATGTTGCTAACCACCGTAATTGTAACTGTCTACAGGGTACCGGTAAGCGAGCTTACGAGACTGCGCATCTGGTGGCCTGTAAGCAGTTATTATACTACAACATTTACCCACGGAACTCAAAAGCGAATTTGACCTTTCAGCGTAATTAGATGTCAGAGGTTGCTATGTTTTCACCAAAAGACCTGTCTCTTCCGGCTTTTGATCAGTGGCGGAAATGTTGTTCACATAATTTTCAAATGGTAGAAATTCACCTCTGCATGTACAGCCGTCTGTTTCCAAAATCTATGATGGCATTATTTGATACAAGAATATCAAATCCAATTAAGCCGGCTAAATAGGACTTTTCTTTTAGTTCACGTTTTTTATCTGCACTCGAAAGATCTATTACCGCTACATCTTGCCGATCTTCCAGGCAATAATCACCAACACAAAGGTTGGTGAGGCATATTGATGAAACGCCGGCACTATTCCCCATTACGTCTCTAAATCGGATATGTGGAAGATACTTCATTCGTTTATTCGTATTTTTTAATAGAGATTTGTCAATAGACGTGTATTTCGTACCCGTATCTAACAGGGCCAAGCCTTCAATCCCTTCAAAACTGATAGGAACTACAAACACACCACTTATTAAAAGTCGATCATCCCCTTTTATTTGCCTTTTTATGTCTATGCCTCCAAAGCCATATTTCATTAGTAACTTTATTTCAGTATATCCAAACTTTTTGAGTTCGCGGCCTATATTTCTTGCAGGTTGACCTTCCGGAGATAGAAATACGGCTCCGGCGCGACAAATTATAACTGAAGAAGTAAAGTGTAAAAAGTCAGCACCCAACAAGCCGTGCTTCATAGTTGCTTTGTGAACAACAAAAGGCCACGGATGGAATACCAGATTGCCTATTTCAAATTTCTCGGCTTTTGTCGGAAAATAATTATTGATTTCTCCTCCCAAAGACGTTCGTATTGACGGATTACCGCCTTCCATATAAGCGTATTCACTCAATTGGAATCGCTTGAGATACCGATTGCTAAGAGATGTGAAGGAAGCGCCTGTATCCAGGAAAAGTCTTCCCTCTTGTTCGTTGATTTTTACAGGGATATTGATTCGATTTTTTTCTGGTTTTGCAATTACTAAACCGAATCCCTGGCTTTTAAGCTCCTTTTGTACGTAATTTATATGTAGCATTAGTTCATCAATCGGGAGCTTGTTGTCTTCGGGCTGAAATTTATCGGCCTTTGGTAGAGTACATCCGAAAAATAGAAATATAAGAAAAATTAAAAATTTGTTTTTCATAAGTTTTCTCGCTGCATCATGTTGTTAACAAAAAGCTCTGGGAATTCATATGTTATCAAGTTTCGGTCGGGTAGAAATGCGGCGTACACAACCTTAGGGGTCACTCAAAAATAAATTAGTAGAGATAAGGTGTAATATGGACATTTAGAGAAGTGATCTAATTGCATGCAACCGCAGGCGTAGCACAGCTAC
>JANTGB010000209.1 GCA_024763115.1 Desulfobulbaceae bacterium
GCGCCGACCTGATCACGAAAATCTACGGCACCCTGTAACCAGTTACAATTACAGGGGTTAGCGAAGTTAGGACGCTTACCCCATGAGTAGTTACAAAACAGGCCAGACCATCGCGATTTCAAATCCACCATAGCATAAAATAAAAGGCCAGGATAAAAAAAACAGAGGGAAAAAGGCAAAAAAGACGGTCACGGTAGGAATGTCAGTCACCCGGCACCCCCTGCACAGATCCCGGCATGCGGAATTACCGCACCGGGCTCCTCAGTTGAGCTCGCTTCGGTACTGTTTTAGTTCTCTTGCCTTAGTAGCCATATCCCTCAGTGAGGTTTGCATGTCTTTCTCCAGCCCGACAGTCCGGGACATGTTTCCTTCGAGCAATGCGCTCTTCCGTTATCCCCTTCCCCATGTGGACGGCTTTACCGCCATCAGAGTACTATGAGATGATCCGACACCCCATCAGCCGGATAGTTCACCATTCCGGTTAGATCTCCTTCTCCATCGCTTTAAGCTCGCAACGGAGAACCAATGGGGCCTCCCAGGTTCCTGATGCTTCTCTTCATTCATTCCACCGCCCTCGACGACCCCGGCAGACCCTCCGGAACCTTACCATTTTCGGTTCCTTTGTATTGGCTTCCAGGGTTCGGACACTGTCGCCATCTGCATTTTGCATTATCGAGGCTACATTAGACATTCAGGGATTGTGATCCCCCTCCGGCCCATGTGATTCCCTGTGTACGCTTCGCATGTATTGTTCAGCTACCATTATTTCCTTGCACTCAAAAGAGTTACCGGCACATTGAGTATCAAAAAAAGAGGCAGCCTCCGCCACACACGCAACACTCGGTACGGGTGGGTGGCTACCCTTTACCCGGCAGGGACTTTCACCCCGTTAGAAGCACCAAGCTTGACCTGGCGCACACGAACCAAGTTACTTCGAAAGACACATCAAGATCAAAGCGGCAGCCAACCCTAATGATCCAGACTTTGCAGAATACTTCCGGAAAAGGCGGAACAATAAAGAAAGCAGATAAGCGCAGACTTCGAGATATTACCGGCATTGTCATCAAGACAATTCCGCCCTATGTCGGCATAGGAAAAAATACAGTCGGGCAGCCCCAACAGGGGCTGTTTTTGGAATGCTTGAGCCGTAGGAAAACTATCACGTACGGTTCTTAGGAGGGGAAGGGAGCCGCAAGGCTCCTGCCCTACCCGATCCCCCCAATATACAAATTGACAACTAGTATTACTCTGGTTATACTTTCTGGCGTGTGAACAGAAAGGCAATATAGTATTTCACAAAATTGAGAGAGAACCTAGACATGAAAACAGCAATATCAATACCTGATAAATTATTTAAATCTGCTGACCAATATGCCAAAAGTCATGGCGTATCGCGCAGTAACCTATATGCCCAGGCTGTAGCCCAATTTTTAAAAACACACTCTACAGAACATATAACTAAACAGCTAAATGAGGTATATTCCAGTGAGCCATCCGAATTAAACTCAACTATTTCATCGTTGCAATTAAGCTCTATAGAAAAAGAAGAATGGTAATCAAGCGTGGACAAATTTGGTGGGCTGAGCTGCCAGAGCCTGTGGGGTCGGAACCTGGCTATAAAAGACCATTGCTCATTATTCAATCTAATGATTTTAACAAAAGCAAAATCAGCACAATAATTGCTGCCGTTATTACCTCAAATATCAGATTGACGGCTGCTCCTGGGAATATTCTACTTTCGACTAAAAAATCCAAACTACCCAAAGAAAGCGTTATCAATATTTCACAACTGATTACCATTGATAAATCTTTTTTAACCGAAAAAATAAGCACTTTACCAACTTCAATTATGGCAAAAGTTGACGAGGGAGTCAGGTTGATCCTTCAACTCTAGAAAAATACAGTAACCAAGCTGACTTCCATTGTGCGATAAGTACACCTTGCGGATTGCTCACTCACTGTATCAGTGAGACACAACGGATCTCCCGGGGTGAACACACGTCTTTCCGTACGTGAGCGCCGAGTATACTCATCTGATCCTTAAAAGATGGATAGAGGACTTAAGACTGTGTCGAAGTCTGCGCTATCTGCGCCTTGGTCCCAATCAAATTCGCCTGACTCGATTTCTGTACGTCGTCCCCTACATTCGCGTTACCCTGCCGTTGCAGAGCTGCCTCATTCAGAGCAGCCGTTACCGGCTACCCCTTGCGCTAACGCTACACCCTTAGCCTCCATCAGGCTGGGTCTGGGACTTGCTCATTATAACCCGAGTTGCTATGATGAACTCACCCTTAAGAACGTGTGCCGTGCCCGGCACGCAACGAATAAGGTTAGATTGTGCTTGCGTAGTTTGCGAGCCGCAATCTGAACCGTTTGTTGGACAAGCCCGGCCCTGAAGCACTATAGAAAATAACTTATGGAGTTTTTTTGTTGTTGAAGGTGTCCTCTACCCTGAGGAGCAGAGCACCGCCGCCGATAAAGAGCACCGGCACGATAGACATGCCGACTCGTTGTGATTGAAAGGTTTCAGTCAGAATTCCCAAAAAAAACGGTCCCAGGAAGGCCGTGAATTTTCCTGAAAAAGCAAAAAAACCAAAAAACTCGGTTTCTTTCTCAGGGGGGATCAGTCGGGCCAGCAGGGAGCGGCCGGCAGACTGATTGGGACCGGAAAAGATGCCTATAAGGATACCGGCCAGCCAGAGAAAAAATTTATCCGTTGCCGTCAGAGCAATAATGGTTGCGCAAATTAACCCTGTCAGGCTGAACAGAATGGTTTTCTTCCCGCCCAGGCGATCATCGCAGAAACCGAATATAAAAGCTCCCAGACCAGCGCATATATTCAGCACTATCCCGAAAATCATGATTTCCCGGAAGGAAAAATTGAAGGTGCCGGCGGCATAAATACCGCCAAAGGCAAAGATGGTAATTAATCCGTCATTGTATATAAGCCTGGCAATGAGAAAGCGGAAAATCGGCCGGTATTTTCTGATCTCCCTTAATGTCGTTGCCGGGGCAACGAATGCTGCTTTCAGAGTCGTTTTTTCTCCGGCGCGGGATTTGTTTTCCGGTACCAGCAGAAACAGCGGCAGGCTGAAGAGGGCAAACCAGACAGCTACCAGGATATTTGTCGCCCGAATGTTCTGCCCCATTTCCGTTGAAAGACCAAACCAGGGTATTTCCGGATTCACCATGGAGACCATGGCCAGGAACAAGGCGGCAAGGCCCCCGACATATCCGAGCCCCCAGCCAAAACCGGAAATGGAACCGATTCTTTCAAGTGGAGCGATATCCGGCAGCATGGCGTTATAAAAGACACATCCTGTTTCAAAGGCAATATTGCCGACGATAAACCAGATCATGGCACGCATAACCTGTCCCGGCAGGGGAAAATAAAGCATGACTGCGCTTAAGACAGCAACACCGGTGCAGATGAATAAATATTTTTTCCGCTGACCGGAGCGGTCGGCCAGGGCTCCGAGGAGTGGAGAGAGGAAGGCGACGGCCAGGGCTGAAATGGTTACTGCCCGTGACCAGAGAGCCGTGCCGCTTATCTCGTCCGGGGCAATGGCTTTGGTAAAATAGGTCGCATAGATAAAGGTAACAATCAGGGTTGGAAAAGATGAATCGGCAAAATCATACATCGCCCAGCTGAAGATGATTTTTCCGTCGGTTGACGAACCGGCCTTTATCATGATTGTTTGTATCTGCTCACGGGGTAAGCGTCCTGACTTCACTGACTCCTATACAGGAGATAAACATTTTTGTCCACTACATGCATGCTCTCTTATCTCACCCCATGACAATAACAACAATACCCAGCACCAGACAGTAGGCGGCAAATACATATAAAGAATGCCTGCTCAGATAAGCAATCAACCAGCGTATCGCCGCATAGCCTGAGACCAGAGCAGCCAGGAACCCGACGGCTAAGGGCAGGATGAAACCATCAGTAGTCTGCAGAGCAAAAAGATCTTTAAACGCCAGTACCCCGGCACCCAGCATTACCGGAACCGACATCAGGAAGGAAAAACGGGCTGCGGCTGAACGGTTGAGATTTCTGGTCATGCCGCCGGCTATAGTGGCTCCGGAGCGGGAAACGCCGGGCAACAGGGCCAGTACCTGGGAACAGCCGATCCACAGGGCATCAATCCAGGTGATCTGGTACATTGTTCTTTTCCGTTTGCCGACGATCTCGGCAATTACCAACAGCATTGCGGTGATGAGCAGAAAAAATCCCGTGGCTCCGGCACTGGCAAAAGCTGCTTCAATTAGATCTTTGCCGAGCAGACCGACTATCACTGCGGGAATTGTAGCTATAATCAGATACCAGCCCATGCGGGCATCTTCCGTGGCAAATGGTTTTGCTGAAAAAAGAGCTTTAAAGAAGGCGGAGGCGATGAAGCTGAGATCACGTCGGTAATAGATAAAAACAGCAAACAGGGTTCCCCATTGTACCAGGACGTCAAAAATAAATGCCTGGGACTCGGCAAACTCCCAGCCAAGAAGGTGAGGAACCAAGACCAGATGCCCGGAGCTGGAAACAGGAATAAATTCCGTCAAGCCCTGGACTATGCCGAGTATAACAGCCTGTAATAAGCTCATTTAATATTTTTAATGCCTTACTCCTGAAAAGCTGTCGCTCTGTTCAGTACTCGCTCGGAGTCAGCGCTTACCTGCAGGGTGCAGGTAAGCGACTGGAGGGAGACTCCGGGAGATTTTCGTGATCAGACCGGCGCAGCATACTGGTGCTATGTAAGACAGGCTGATCGCGCAGGTAAGCACCCTTAAAAACAGGGCATAAACTTCGACTCCGAATATGCGGTGCC
>JANTGB010000210.1 GCA_024763115.1 Desulfobulbaceae bacterium
CCAGGGCACCAAATTTATGATAACCTTCAGTCCTGTAAGTGTTTACCAGTGCCTTAGATTCGTTCGTTTGGGACTTCGAAGCATACTTGTGCTATTCAGAGAAGGCCCAAACGGGCGAAGATGAGGTGCTGGTGAACGCTTACTTGCGTACTTAACACTCGTAATACTTATCGCTGGGGATGGAGCTAATTGAGCGTCAAAAAAATTACCGCGCATTGTTTGCCCACCGTTTTTATGCCGAGTTGTTGGAAAATATTCGAAGCGCTACGAATAAAGACATGGTTGTCGGCAATGATCGATTTCGAGAAGAAATTAAGCCCTTAACAGGCAGACGGGTAAAAGAAAAGAAGCGAGGAGGATCGGCTGGGTGGCGAAAATCAGATTGTTAATTTTGTTCTGACCCCAATTATTTCATTTCATTGAGTATTTATCCCTAAGTATTTCCCCCTAATCGGCTTAGGTAGTTTTACCTAATTATTTTCTCCTTTTGTTGTTATCTTTTTTTCGTTTTTATTATTTGTTGTTTTTGGCGAAATCTCCTTGAAAATCCGCTTAAAATTCAGTAGTGTCTTGGGCTCTGATTTAATTATGAATGATTTTTGAAAATATTTTTCAAGGAGAAGTAAAAGCAATGACAGCCAAGATTATCAGCGGAACCGAGACAGCCAAGGCTATCCGTGAAGAGTTAAAGACAGAAATTGAAGAATTAAAAGAAAAGCATGATATAGTTCCCGGACTGGTGACCATTCTGGTTGGCAGCGATCCTGCCTCTCAGGTTTATGTCGGAGCCAAGGAAAGAACCTGCAAAAATCTTGGTATGTATTCCGAGCGTTACGATCTGCCGAAAGATGCCACTGAAGAAGAGGTGCTTGGTCTGGTGGAAAAATGTAATAAGGATGACAAAATAAACGGTATTCTGGTGCAGCTTCCTCTGCCCAAGCATATTAATGAGACTAAAGTGCTTTATGCCATTGACCCGGAAAAGGATGTTGACGGTTTTCATCCGGTAAACGTCGGCAAAATGATGCTGGGTGAGGACTGTTATCTGCCCTGTACGCCGCATGGCATGCTGGAACTGCTTGAGCGTAACGGCATTGAAACCAGCGGGGCGGAATGCGTTATTCTGGGACGGAGCAATATTGTCGGCAAACCCATTGCCAATCTCATGTTGCAGAAGCGACCGGCCGGGAACGCTACTGTTACCATTTGCCATACCAGAACTAAGGATACTGACTTTCATACTAAACGGGCTGATATCCTGATAGCCGCAGTCGGTGTTCCCAATCTGATCAAGGCCGACCAGATCAAGGAAGGCGTGGTTATCCTTGATGTCGGTGTTAACCGGATCGGTAAAACAGCTGAAGGCAAGGCTATTCTGGCTGGAGATGTTGATTTTGAATCAGTTAAGGAAAAAGCCGGCGCCATTACTCCGGTGCCGGGCGGCGTTGGCCCGATGACCATTACCATGTTAATGAAGAATACTGTTCAGGCGGCAAAGAAGACTGCCGGACTTAATTAAGCTGGAGGATGTGATGACTAGGCGAACTGGATGCGAGGGTTGCGGAGAAATCAGCTGTACTTCAACCATGGAAGTTCTCGGCAATGATGTTTCAAAAAATGTCAATACTGCCTATGACCGGGTGCAGTCCCGGGGAATGGCCGCATGTCTTTTCGGCTCCGGCGGCACCTGTTGCCGGAATTGTAACATGGGGCCCTGCCAGATCATTGACGGCGTAGAAGAGATGATCGGAGTCTGCGGTGCCACAGCAGAGACTGTTGCCGCCCGTAACTATATCAGAACCATTGCCGCCGGAACAGCGGCTCATGCCGATCATGCCAGGGAAATGATTTTCGGCTTTATTGCCACAGCCAGGGGTGAAAGCCCTCATTCGATTCAGGATGAAGAGAAACTTCACATGCTGGCTGAAGTCTTTGGGGTTGAAACCGAGGACAGGGATAAAAATGATATTGCTCTGGAACTGGGCAAACTGGCCCTGGCTGAATTCGGCAAGCAGGAAGGCACCCAGACTATGCTGAATCGGGCCCCGAAAAAAAGGCAGGAGCTGTGGAAGAGACTGGGAGTTGAGCCTCGGGGGGTTGACCGTGAGGTTACCGAGACCATGCACCGCACTCACATGGGGGTTGATCAACATTATAAGAACATCATGCTCCAGGGAGCCAGGACATCGCTGGCAGACGGCTGGTCCGCCTCAATGCTTTCCACTGATCTGACCGATATCATGTTCGGAACTCCGGTTCCTATTCGGGCTCAGATTGATCTGGGCGTCTTGAAGGGCGACATGGTTAACGTTACGGTTCACGGCCATGAACCGCTTTTGGCCGAGGCCCTGTGTCTGGCTGCTCAGCAGGATGATATTCTTGCTCTGGCCAAAAAGGCGGGAGCCAACGGCATTAACCTGGCCGGGGTCTGCTGTACAGGAAATGAAATTCTCATGCGCCGGGGAATTCCGGTAGCCGGTAGCTTTATCCAGCAGGAAATGGTGCTGGCTACGGGTGCGGTTGAGGCTATGGTTGTTGATATTCAGTGTATCATGCAGTCGGTTGCCGAGGTTGCCAAGAATTTCCATACCGATATTATTACAACAAATTATCGAGCCAAGATGCCCGATGCCATTCACATGCAGTTTGAAGAGGAAGACCCTCTTGGGTCAGCCAAGGAAATATTGAAAAAGGCTATTGCTAATTTTAAGAAACGGGGTGATTTTTATATCCCCACCAAAACCAAATTTGATATGGTTGTCGGTTTCAGTCATGAAACTATTAATTATATGCTGGGCGGCAGGTTCCGTAACAGCTACCGTCCTTTGAACGATAACATTATTAATGGCCGGATTCGCGGCGTGGGCGCTGTTGTCGGTTGTGAAAATTACAAGATGACGGATGAGGGCCATGTCAAGGTTGCCATGGAACTGATCAAAAACGATGTATTGGTTCTTGCCACCGGGTGCGCGGCCCAGGCTCTGGGCCGGGCCGGCCTGATGACCCCTGAGGCTGCGACCGAACATGCCGGGCCCGGTCTGGCCGAGGTCTGTGAGACCGTTGGTATGCCGCCGGTATTGCACATGGGTTCCTGTGTTGATAACAGCCGGATACTTATAGCCGCCACAGCCATGGTTGAGGAAGGCGGCCTGGGTGATGATATTTCCGATCTCCCGGCAGCCGGTACTGCACCGACCTGGATGAGTGAAAAGGCCGTGTCTATCGGCGAATATTTTGCGGTCAGCGGTGTTTATGTTATCTTCCCGAACCTGCCGGTTACCGGTTCCAGGAAAATGACCGGATATCTCTTTGAGGATATGGAAGAGATGTATGGCGGCAGATGGGATATTGAGCCTGATCCGGTTAAACTGGCGCAGAAGATGATTGCCCATATTGACAAGAAACGTCAGGCCCTGGGGATTGACAAGAAGCGTGAAAGGGTGCTCTTTGACATGGAGATGCGGCGTGATCTGACCTCGGGCGGGCCTTTGAAAGATGTAGGTTGCCACGGCCCGGCTTAAATTAATTTCGAATGTAACTAAGGATGAAGTACGCCTGGACATTTATTTAACAGATAAGGATAATTCCGATGAAATCGGGAAGTCGATTAGAGCGAATTTTAACAGCTGGGAATTTTGCCGTAACCGGTGAACTGGGGCCACCTAAAAGTGGTGACCCTGAAGTTGTCCGGGAGAAGGCTCGTATTCTCAAAGGCCATGTTGACGCAGTTAACATTACAGATTGTCAAACCGCAATTGTCCGTATGTCGTCAATTGCCGCCGGACTTATTGCCCGGCAGGAAGGGGTTGAGCCGGTAATTCAGATGACCTGCCGGGACAGGAACCGGATTGGTATGCAGAGTGATATTCTCGGGGCTTCAGCCCTGGGATTGAAAAATCTTCTCTGCCTCACCGGTGACCACCAGAAATTCGGCAATCATCCAGGTTCCAAAGGCGTCTTTGATATGGATTCCATCCAGCTTCTCGGCATGGTCAGAGGAATGCGGGATGATAAAAAATTTCAGTGCGGAGAGGCGATAAAAGATGCTGAACCCCGGATGTTTCTGGGCTGCGCTGCTAATCCTTTTGCCTTTCCCTTTGAGTTCCGGGCCAAGCGGCTGGGCAAGAAAATTGCCAATGGCGCTGATTTTGTTCAGACCCAGATCATATATAATGTAGAGAAGTTTGCTGAATTCATGAGAATGGCCCGTGAGCTGGGTCTCCATGAAAAGGCTTACATTCTGGCCGGGGTAACGCCGCCCAAGTCCCTGGGCATGGCCCGTTACATGAAAAAATTTGTGCCGGGCATGGATGTAACTGATGATGTAATCAAACGCATGCAGGCGGCTAAAGATAAGCAGGATGAAGGGATTAATATCTGTGTAGATATTATCAAGCAGGTTCAGGAAATAGAAGGCGTGGCCGGAGTTCATGTTATGGCCATTGAGTGGGAAACCGCTGTTGCCGAGATAGTCAAAAGGGCCGGTCTTGATGATCGTCCTGTGTTTGAGGATGAGCCTGTTGTTGAGGAGAAAGCAGAGGAAACTCCGATTGAAGTCAGCGCTCAGGCTCCAGCGGTTGAGCAGGAAGATTCGCTGGCCCTGGCTAAAGCTGAAGCTGAAAAAATTATTGCCGCAGCCCGGGAAGAGGCTGCTGCTATACGGTCTCAGGCAGCGCCGCCGACAGCACCTGTTGCCGGGACTGATAAGCAAACCACCGAATGTGATGATGCAGGAGAACATGAGATGAATGAAAAAGAACGCCAGGTTGCCCTGGCATCTGTTCGCATGGGTCTTGATTCC
>JANTGB010000211.1 GCA_024763115.1 Desulfobulbaceae bacterium
GAAAACGACCACCCGCTGATGCTGGCCATGCTCCAGGGCCGCATCCTTGACGAGGACATAGACCTGCGCGACCAGCTGCTGGCTCTGCCGGTTCTGCGCCGCCTGCTGATCCGGGACGAGGCCCGCAGAATCGAACTCGCACCCCAAGACATCGGGGTCGGCATCTCCCAGGTGTTGCCGGTGGTAGTGGCCGCCCTGCACCACAAGACCGGAATCGTGGCCATTGAGCAGCCCGAGTTGCACATTCACCCCGCCTTTCAGGTGGCCTTGGGCGATCTTTTTATCGAACAAGTTCGACAATACCCGGATCTCACCTTTATCCTTGAAACCCACTCCGAACATCTCATGCTGCGCTTCTTACGACGGGTCAGGGAGACCGGCGAAAATGAGGCCCCGGAAAACCTGACTCTGGAACCGGCTGAACTGTCTATCTATTTTATAGAACAAGGAGAAAGAGGGATTTCCTGCCATTCCATCCGGGTGGACGAAGACGGCGACTTCATCGACCGCTGGCCTCATGGCTTTTTCGCCGAACGGGCTGGGGAGCTGTTCTGATGATCTATGAATACGCCCTGGAACCGGAAATGGTGGCAGCCTGGTGTACTGACCACTACAAATGCCAGTTTTTTAAAAATAATTTCGGGTCTGAGCAAGGACGACTGGTTTCCCGCTACCCGAAAAAATGGGCAAGAAAAGTTTGGGAGTCATTTACCGGCACCAGCGAAATAGAAAGAAAACGGCTGGAAGAACTGCTGATGCGGCTTCGTGAGATAATGATCAAACGGAAAGAGATTGTCTGGGACGAAAATAACACTTGGCTTGAAAATGCCGTGCTGGAACATGCCCGTCATCCTTTCCGAGCCATTCTGGTGAGGAACAATCCAGCGGAAAGGCCGGAAATTCTCAGTGAGGATGATGTTTCCGCCTCATCATGCCCAGGCTGGGACAACCCGCACGGAGTTACTGTTAATCGACGAGCCTCTGAGATGGCGACGGCTGTTCAATCTATGCTCGCCTGCTGCAGCTGGGTGAAGTTCATTGATCCTTATATTTCCCCGACCAGACCGGACTATCGCCCATCATTACAAGCGTTCTTGAAAATACTGGTAAACGAAAGACCGGTCGGCCCGCCAGATTTTGTTGAAATTCATACCGGACTTCATGACGCCACGGCTGATTTTTTGAAACAGAAGTATATAGATATTATCCCTTCTGGCCTACAGGTGACCGTGTATCAGTGGGAAAGTATACCAAAAGAGCAAGAACTTCATAATCGATACATTTTGACCGATCTCGGCGGAGTCTCTTTTCTTCATGGCCTTGATACAGGGGGAGGCGGCAATAATTTTGATGATGTGAATCGCCTTGCTCTTACCCAGTATACACTGCGCTGCAAACAATACGACCCTGCTGAACCGGCCTTTGACCAGGCTACAGACCCGCTTTTAATAACAGGCACCCCTGGAGGATGAAACATGGCATTTTTGCATGAACCCGTAGTTGAAAAGACATTTAAAAAACTTGAGGAGGTTATGACCTGGGCTGAGGATGAACAGAAGCATATAGTGCGAGTCCCCATTCATGGCCTTCTCAAATATGGCGGCCGGTTTCTCGATGATGAATTTTTTGGCGATGAGCAGACCGCCTTCCGCTTTAACCAGAGCGGCATCCGGTCTCTTTGTTCAATGATCGGGATACGGCTGGACATCTTGGAACTTTTGGAAAGACAGAATCTGGCTACGGATGTCCTTAACGATCTTCTTGCCCAGCAGAGTATTCAAGAGAAACTGGCCAGCCGCGAACTTATCATAGATGAGCCGCAGAATAGCATTGTCGGCATTGTGTCCAAGTCTTATGTGGGCTACAGCAATTTTCAGTTGCTGCAGGATATTCAAAATCTCATGCAACCCCCGCGCATGCAGACCCCACAAAATAGTGATTTTATATTCAAAGAGGCCTACTCCGTGAATACGCAAATGAGTCTGCGTTTTACCATGAAAAAGCAGGTGGGTGTGGTGAAAGGGAGTGGCGGCGAAGGGAAGGATGAAACAGAGCTGGGCTTCCAGTTAAAAAACAGCATGGTGGGTGATTCATCTGTCAATATCAATTTTTTTCTGTATAGGACAATTTGCGCCAACGGATTGGTGGCTCCGGCTGGTTCAGCTGTGAACCGGGTATTTCACTCCGGCAAAAAAGAAAACTTCTCTAAGCGGCTGGAGAATGCCTTTGGGGAGATAACCCGCAGAATCGGGAAGGCCGGCAAGATGATTGAAAACTTAGGCAACCTTGAGTTTGACCCGAAATTACTTGCCAGAACCGGCAGGTCTGAAATGATTTTTGACATAATTCCAGATTCTAAAAAAACGATTGTTGATGCCAGAAAAATACCCAATACTCCACGAAAGGGAAATAAAAAAGAAAATAAGATCCTGCGAGAATCTTCGATAATTCAATGCATACCTGACTTCTTTGGCGGGGAATTATCTAGCCAAGTTTTTAAATCTAATTGGCGAGACAATGCATCCATGTTTGACTTTATAAATATTTTTACCGAACATGCAAAAGAACTGAGTCCCGCCAAGAAAATTAAAATTGAAGAGAAGGCTGGAGTTTTGGCTGATTGGATAGCTAAGAATAAACGTAAATTTCACTCCTTCTCCTCCCAATAATATCCTTTGCAAGGAGGCAAGCCATGGCCCGACAATACAACCCTCAACTATTTTTCAGGCACGTCCCTAACGCCCTGCTTGAACAGTATTTCAAGGAAAAAGGAGTGTTTGCCGAGATAAACTTCAAGGAGCTTACCGAAACCAAAATTAAGCCTCTCTATAAGTCCTGGCTGGCGCTGTCTGAAAAGGAACGTAGCGATATGGAAAAGGACTTCCGGGAAATTGACCGCATGGCCACGGCGGGAGGCACCAAGGCGATTATTGATGAAGCAGACTGGCATGGCGAGGATCTCGCACCGAGCCTGGCTGAACTTAAAAACCATCATGACCGGGCCTTCTGGATCTTTATAAACCGCAAGGCATACTGGAAAGGAGCTCTGCAGTTTCAATATGCCGACAGTATTCCGGCCTCCTACTGGCGGAAGCGAAAAAACATCCAAGAAATTGGGAAGAACAGGTTTCACAGAAATGATCCGTTTTTTACGGAAAGAGGCAAAGTCCAAGCATACCTCTCCCTGTAGAACCCTGATGGTAGAAAAAACAGATCGGCTGTACCGCAACCTCAAAGACTGGGTAACGCTTGACGAACTTGATCTTTCTATCCATTTCGTGAAGGAGAACGTCATCCTCTCCAAGGAGTCTAGATCCTCGGAAAAATTCATGCATGGAATCAAGGTGCTGATGGCCAAGAACTATATTGACAATTTATCCGAAGAAACAAAAAAAGGGATGGTCGAAAAGGCAGAACAAGGGGATCTATCCTTCATTTGCCCCCTTGGGCTATGTAAACGTCGAATGTAGCGGGAAACGCTTCATTCAGCCCGATCCTGTGGTTGGTTCTCAGATCCGGCAGTTATTTGAATGGTATGCAACCGGAAATTACTCACTTCTTGAACTAACCAGAAAATCACACAAAGAAGGCTTTGTATATCGTAAAAGCAACCAGAAGATCCACAAAAGCGTTGTGCATAAGATACTGAAAAATCCTGTTTATTATGGGGATTTTTGTTGGGCGGGGAAAAAATACCGAGGAATTCATGAGCCTCTTGTCTCCAGAGAACTTTTTGACCGGATCCAGGAGGTCATGGGTGAGAAAGGCCGTCACAAAACAGGCCAGCAGAAACACAGCTGGGCCTTCCAAGGGCTGCTATCATGCGGCCATTGTGGCTGCGCTATGGTCGCAGAGATAAAGAAAAAACAATATGTCTATTATCATTGTACTGGCAACAAGGGTAAGTGTCCGGGAAAGTGGGCGCGGGAAGAAGAGGTTGCCCGCCAGTTCGCGCAGGTAATCAGTGCTATCAAAATGGACAATGAAGTTATGGGTTGGATCATTGCAGCACTAAAAGAAAGTCATGCAGACACCAAACAATACCATGCCGACCGCATGGCTACGCTTCTAGCCCAGTATGAGAAATTAGAGCGTCGGCTGGACGCCATGTATGAAGATAAACTCGATGGTAGGATTGATCAGAATTTTTACGACCGAAAAAGTTCAGCCTGGAAGAACGAGCAGGATGATATTTTACAAAAAATCGAGAAGCTGCAGACTGCCAACCGGTCATATCTGGATGAGGGGGTCAAATTACTCGAACTTGCACAACGTGCTGTAATTCTTTATGAAAATCAGACGGAGCAGGAGAAACGCCGAATTATCAATTTTGTATGTTCGAACTCGAGCTGGAAGGATGGAAGGCTCTATGCGAACTACCGGCAACCATTTGATATTCTTGCAGAAAACAACATGGCCAACAAAAAAGAAATGGCCATTTTTCCGCAGAAAAATGGCCATTTTGAAAACTGGCTCCCCGAGCAAGACTCGAACTTGCGACAAGGTGGTTAACAGCCACCTGCTCTACCAACTGAGCTATCGGGGATTAGTAGTAATAAATAACAACATTAAAATATAGCTATCATTTATTATGAACAGTTCTTATACACATCTATAAAACAGTTGTCAAGAAAAAGCGAAATATGATTTTTCCCTTGACGGCAGTCCGCCTACGTGCTATTTCATTCTTCTTCTTTAAAATGTCGGGGCGTGGCGCAGCCTGGTTAGCGCGCCTGCCTTGGGAGCAGGAGGTCGGAGGTTCGAATCCTCTCGCCCCGACCATTT
>JANTGB010000212.1 GCA_024763115.1 Desulfobulbaceae bacterium
GGCAATCTGCAGATTAATCCCGATAAAACCCTTGAGGCTTATCATTCCTTCAAAATCCTCCAGACTGAAGCGCCAGAGAATGTAACATCCGGCAATAGCGCCGTTTACCATGAACAGGGCTGACATGACCTGGACGGGAAAATCCGGTATGGTAAAGGCCAGTTTTTCCAGAAAATCAAGCCCGAACTGACGACCAAAGGTGGGAATAAAATTACCAACTCCATTGGCAAAAAAATCCATTCGATAAACCAGCTCTCCGGTAAAGGCCATGGGAATAAGAATGGGCACCATGGGAGAGAATTTCCCGAAAACCGGATCTTCCGTTATGCCGAACAATTCGGCGCCGATTTTAATCATGACAATGACAAAAATAAAGAAAATTACCAGCAAGAGGCTGAATACTACGGCATCAGAGGTATGAAAAAAATTAATAATATCAGTATAAATGTCCTTATGTCGGATAAAGCGGGCCAGTTGTGAACCGATCAGAAAAGGCACGATATAAGAACAGGTTATATGCCGTCCTTTGTTAAGGATAAGTTCGCTATAGGGGTTACGTACCAGTAACTGGGGAGAATCACGATCACAGAGAGGCAGACAATGTCCGCAGACCAGGCAGTGGAGATTATTTTTTACTGATACGGCTCCCAGCGAGACCGGACATCCCATCTTGCCGTCCTTTCCTCGTTTACAGGCAAAGGTCTCACAGCCCCGGCACTTATAATGGTCGGCCCGGAATTCAGTAATTGCCAGAGTAGCAGCAGCTCCGGAGATTCTCCCTAAAGGGCAGAGATGCCGACACCAGGCCTGGCCCGGAAAAAGGACAGCCATAATTGCCGCCCCTGAAACAATTGCCAGGGTAAGCCATGAAGTCCCGGCCGGCCAATGTTCAAGTCCGACAACAATTTCCGCCCAGATGATAAGGGCGAAAAAAAATACCGAGACCTGGACTCCGTAGCGTTGCAGTATCCTGGGTTTTTTTAAGGAGAGAGTCAGTCCTTTTTTTTGCAGGAAAACCCCAAGTCCCGGAAATGGACAGATACCACACCACATGCGACCTAAAAAAAACCAGGACAGGACAATTACCGGCCAGAGAAGTCCCCAGGATAAAAATATTACTATATTACGATCCGCCTCCTGCGGGCCGTAAAATCCCAGAAAAATGACCAGAACAAAAATTACATCGTTGGCGGTACGAAGAACGGCATAGTGATGACGGGCCGCCAGAAAACGGCGAAAGGAAGGAAAGATTCGAAACAGGTCAATCCGTTCGTTTGCCTGGGACGATATTAAATTTTTTAGGACTTTGCTCCACCAGGTCATAATCAGAAGTCGGAAAGGCAGAAAATAATGGACGGATATTCGTCAGGCTGCATTAACCTGCCGCATCTAAAATAATATCTGTCTGAAAATGCTTGCCGTCGCGTAAAATTTTAAGGGTTATCTTCTCTCCCACCTGATATTTATCCAATTCGAGTCGCAGGTCATCATAAGATAATATTTCGTTGCCGTTAATGCTCTCAATAATATCACCAAGCAATATTTCACCGTTTACCTGCCTTGTTCCACGCAGCCCTGCTTTTTCAGCGCCGCTGCCGGGTTGCACTTTTATAATCAGCATGCCCTTGATATCGAGCCGGGCAGCCAGTCGTTCATTGGCAATCGATACTCCCAGCGCGGGACGCAGCAGCCGGCCATGCTTGATAAGTTCCGGCACAACCTGGTTAACCACATCAACCGGCACGGCAAAGCCGATTCCGGCGCTGACTCCGGCCGGGCTGTAAATCGCTGTATTAATACCGATCAAACGCCCGGCGCTGTCCAGCAGCGGGCCTCCTGAATTACCGGGATTAATAGCGGCGTCGGTCTGAATCATGCCCTGGATGGTCTGGCCGTTTACTGATTTTATTTCCCGGTTAAGGGCGCTGACAATACCGGCGGTCATAGTATGGTCAAGACCGAAAGGGTTACCAATGGCCACAACCTTCTGTCCCACCAGCAGGTTTTCCGATTCACCGATCAAAATCGGCTGTAAACTGTCAGTCCGCGCAGAGATCTGCAATACGGCAATATCCTTATCCGGGGCCGCGCCAACCAGCACTGCCTTCCAGGTCGTATCATCGGATAGAGTAACCTGCACCCGGCTTGCATCCTCAATCACATGATAATTGGTAACAATTCGCCCTTGTTTATCCCAGATAAAACCGGATCCGGTACCCTTGGGAATTTCATAAACATTAAGACTGAAAAGATTACGGCGTAACTCAATGCTGGTTATGTAAACTACGGATGGCGAGGCATTCTGAAACAACTCGATTATATTCTTTTCATCTCCTGCCAGATCTCCCCTGGCCGTAACCGGGCGAGGCGTGGCATCAGGATTATGAATCGGCCTGATCGGCCTGCCGAACACCCACCAGAGTACAGCCAGGACAACCAGCAGGATTATCAGGGAATTATTGCGTCGAAACGGTCTGTTGCCGGAAGAATTATAAGATGCCATACTTTGTTTTGTTGGTATTGCCGTAACTATCCAGGCAAGGGAGAAAAAATGCCCCAGCCAACGACCTGTAAATGTTTATTGGAAAATTACAAATGAAGAAGTAATTTGGCTATCATAAAATATACCAGAACTCCAAAAATATCAGTAGCCGTTGTCACAAAAGGATTGGTGGCAACCGCAGTGTCAATATCAAACCGTTTTAAAAGCAGAGGAACAAATGTCCCGACTGTAGCGGCCCAGGTCATGGAACATAAAACAGAAAGTCCGACAACAACCCCCAGATAAGCCGGCTCAGGATATTTGACAAAAGCAAAGAGGCCCAGAATAAGCCCATAAAATCCGCCTAGCAGAATACCGACCCGCATCTCTTTAAAAATGACTCTGGCCAGTTCATTCATGTTTATTCGCCCTGTAGCAATACCTCGGACAACAATGGTTCCCGACTGGGTGCCGATATTACCGCCCATTCCCATAACAATAGGGATAAAAGCGGCCAGGGAGACAACCTTTTGTAGTTCCTGTTCAAAAAATGAAACAATGAACACGGCCATAAGACCGCCGATCCAGGTTGCAAAAAGCCAGGGCGCCCTGGTCATGGCGTTTTCAAAAGTAGGTTTTAAAAGAATTTCTCTATCTTTACCGGCCCCGGCCATCTGGAGAAAATCTTCGGTAGCCTCTTCCCGGATAACATCAATAATATCATCCACTGTAACAATACCTATTACCTTATAGGAAGAGTCAACAACCGGCACGGCAAGAATATTGTATTGGGAAACAATATGGGCCACCTCTTCCTGATCAGTATCGGTTGCTACGGCAATAACCTTGGGGTTATGAATATTTTTAAGCAGGCGATAGGGCGGATGCATCAGTAATTCCCGCAAAGACAGAACACCGGCCAGCTGGCCATCCTCGCCATGGGTAATATAGAGATAAAAAGACATCTCCATTTCTTCGCTGCGTTCCTGGATTTTACGGATAGCCTCGCCAACCGTAAGTTCTCCGTCCAGGGCCATAAAATCGGGCGACATGAGGCCGCCTGCTGTTTCCGGATGATACTGGAGAAGTTCATCAACCTCTTCCCGTTCCTCCTTGCCCATAAACTGCCTGATATCATTAGAAACATCAGTAGGCAGGGCATCAAGAAGATCAGCAGCGTCATCAGAGGCCATTTCCTCTATTACGGAAGCCATGAACTTGGGAGTAAGATTCTCCACCAGTTCCAGCATGATGGACTCGTCAAGCTCGCTTAAAAAATCTCCGACCAGCCGGGTCTGGGCGACGATATTAAAAATATCTTTACGTTCATCCGGATTAAGATGGCGAAAAACCCACGCAATATCGGCTGGATGGGTCTTGTTGACCAGTTTCATCAACCGCTCAACCGCATTACGTCGCTGCAAACGGCGAATGGTATCAAGCAATACCATGCCTTCGCTGCCCAGCAGTTCTCTTTTTACAGTTCCCTTAATCATCTAATCCACAATAACGGTCTGTTTTTCAAATTAAAAAATAAAAACAATGTATTTTGCTCTAATTTAGACCTGTCGTCAACTATTAATCATCGTTTTTTAACCATTCTTTAACCAGATCCCCGGCCCGTTCAGGATTACTCTCAGCCAGTTTACTTATTTTTTCCTGGGCAGCCATTGCTGAAGGATTTGGGTGGGGCTGTTCATCCATCCGGATTGATTGTTCTGATTTTTCAGACTTATCCTGTTCCGGTAAAATTTCAGGATAATCATGTAATTCCCGCTTACGCCGAGCTTTTTCCACTGCTGCCAGGGCATCTGTTTTCTTTTTTTTCGCCAGTAGATTTAAATAGGGACGTACTACGAAAAATAAAAATAAAAAAACAACAACCCCAATGGTTATCGGCATTGCCACGGCATCCGTCATGACAATTAATGTATCAAGTAATGAGTCCATTGTTTTTGTTTAATTATCGGCTTTTTGTAACTACTCATGGGGTAAGCGTCCTAACTTTGCTAACCCCTGTAATTGTAAATGGTTACAGGGTGCAGGTAAACGACCGGAGGGAGACTCCGATAGATTTTCGTGATAAGGTCGGCGCAACGTATTAGTCATACATAAGCCGGACCGGTTGCGAAAATATGCTGTGCCCTGTTATTAAGGGCTCACTCAAAAATTAATTAGTAGAATTTATTTTTGAGTTAACCCTTACCAGGATGTTGACGGCCTTGATACAACCAGCGGCGATTCCCTGTTTCCGGAAGCGCCCGTTGTCGATCAGGAACTGCCAATGGTCGTCAACAC
>JANTGB010000213.1 GCA_024763115.1 Desulfobulbaceae bacterium
AGAGAAGTGATCTAATTGCATGCAACCGCAGGCGTAGCACAGCTACGTTGAGGATTGCATAATTGCAGATCGCTTTTCTAAATGTTCAGATTGCGCCCTAGAATGCGAAGTTATTCTTGGGTGAGCCCTTGCCACAAATTTAAAGGCACACACACGGAGTCTCACCGCCTTTGTTTATCTCTGAACAGTTACAGTTCGTAATTATGGGTAAGTGTGACTACTCACGGGTAAGCGCCTTAACTTTGCTACACCCGTAATTGTAACTGTTTACATGGTGCAGGTAAACGACCGGAGGAAGACTCCGGGAGATTTTCGTAATCAGGTCGGCGCAGCGTATTAGTCATAAGTAAGGCGGACTGATCGCGCAGGTAAGCACCCTTAAAAACAAGGCATAAACTTCGACTCCGAATATGCGGTGCCCTGTGAGCAGTTACGTTTTAATTTTTGATAACGGCCCGAGCTGAGCCGGCGGGGGGCGGTTGAAAGCGTTGTTTGCTTTCAACCGCCTCTTGCTGGGTTTCACTCCAGCGACTTGATGGGGCTCGCGCGATTCAACAAGCAGGCATCTAATCAGGGCCGAGCTTTATTTGGATGTATGTGCAGCAAATCAGCCGCGCCATCATGGCGCTGGAGCGGTTACCGCGCAGCGAGACGGCATCTTCTCCATATATGGTGGCACCCGAAACGTAGGTCTGCTTGAGCGCAGCCGATAAGTTAGCAAAGCGAGACATCGAGAGCGGACAATAACCTGTTGACAGTCTGATTTCGCTGAGCTCAATCAGACTGTCAATTCAGCAGACGATCATTGTTGAGCTGCCGTAGGCCTCTTTTTTCAAGCCGAGTCTTGGAAAAAACTTAGACGCTTACCCCATGAGTAGTTACGAATAAACCGGAATTAGATCATCCTGATTAAATCCAGGGCTTGCCGGGCCACCAGGGCCAACGTGGTATCTATAAAACGATTGTCTTCATAAATACGAAGCGCAAGATCGTCATCAATCAGTAACTGCAGGTGAGGAATGGCGTCTTTTACCTTGAGAAAACCAAAGGCCCGGGCAGCCAGCCCCACTACAACCCGGTCGCGTGACTCCAGATAATCGGCAAGATAGCCGTCTGCGTCATAAGAAAGCAGCAGTGCGGGCCGCACCTGGGCCAGCCGGGCCACACCCCAGAGCAGGCAGCGCTGCATGGCCGGCAACTCCAGATAGTTTTCTTCCCGCATATAGGAGACCAGCATATTGGTATATTCACCGGCAAGCTGTTCATTAACGGCCATGATTTCACCCATGGCCTCGGGAATACCCCAGCCTATGCCGCCGGATTCCTCATTCATGCTCCAGAGCAGGCGACGCATGAAAACTCTGGCAGCTTCCGGATCATGCCCGGCCAGGTCGTTCATCACCTGGCCTATTACTGTTACGGCATGCCACTTGATCAGCTCTTCAGTTCGAAAAAGGCAGGCAATCAGGCCGGAAACAGCAGGTTGAACCGGAAAGTTCCTTATCGCGGCCAGGGCTGTTTCCAGATCACCCTGGAGCAGACCCGGCAGCTGTTTTTTTATCTTTCTATTACTCACCTTTTATCGCCTTGCCGACTTTGACCCCCAGATCAAAACAGACCTGATAATCTTCATGGGTGGGAACATTTTTAACCTTAAGGCCGGGATCAACTATATCAAATTTCATCTTTTCCATATAATTATTAATATGTTTTACCGCCTCACCCGACCAGCCGAAAGAACCAAAGGCCGCACCGATTTTGCCGGTGGGCCGTAATCCTTTAAGATAAGTAAGCATGTCGGCCATAGTGGGCAGCATGCCGTTGTTTAAGGTTGGTGAGCCGAAAAGCACAGCCCTGGCATCAAGAACTTCCGTTACGATATCACTGCGATGACTGACTTGAAGATCCATCATTTTGATTGAGATACCTTCTTTCAGCAGCCCTTTATAAATGGCCTTGGCCATTTTTTCCGTGCTGTGCCACATGGTGTCAAAAACCACCACTGCCTTTTCCCTGGCTTCCTGGCGGGCCCATCTCCCATAGGATTCAAGAATTCCAGCCACATTTTTTCGCCAGATCAGGCCATGATCCGGGGCGATCATATCAATTTCAAGGCCTAATTCTGCCACTTTTTCCAGAAGTTTGCGAGCATTTGGTGAAAAAATCAGCAGGATATTGGCATAATATTTGGCGGCATGCGCCATTAATTCATTCATGTTGACTTCATCGTCAAAACGTTCGGAGGTGGCCCAGTGCTGACCGAATCCATCACTGGAAATCAGCAGTTTATCCTCAGGGATATAGGAAAACATGCTGTCCGGCCAGTGGAGCATCTTGGTTTCGAGGAACTGGACGGTTTTCCGGCCCAGGCTGATGCTGTCGCCGCTTTTAACAATCTCGTAAGGCCAGTCTTCCCGGTGAAAATGGCTGAGCAGGGCCTTGTGTCCCATGGGTGAACAGAAAACTTTTTCAGGTTTGATCAGCTCTATCATCTCCGGCAGACAGCCGGTATGATCCATTTCCACATGATTGACGATGATGTAATCAATCTTTTCCGGTTCGGTCAGCTCATGTATATGATGAAGGAGCTCATTTTTAAACGGTTTTTTTACCGTGTCAAAAAGGGCGATTTTTTCATCCATCACCAGATAAGAATTATAGGTAGAGCCCTTGTTGGTTGAATAGCCGTGAAAATCCCTGATATCCCAGTCAACTGCGCCTACCCAATGAATATTTTTCTTTATTTCCGTTGTTGCCATTTTATTTCTCCTATAGACTTCCAACACCTTTGACGGCACTCTTTTTAAGTACCCCATAGTCTCTGATAAAAAAAGCCGGCACAACTCAACAGGTCATGACGGCTTAAAATTGACAAAATCATTGTCGGGTTAATTACCGGCCGCCGGTGGAGTAAACACCCGTTGACCAAGTTCTCGATCCAGCACAAAAAGGCCATTGCCGTCTTTGCCTATGAGTTTCAGTTTATCAACAACCTCGCCGACCGAGGCCTCTTCCTCAACCTGCTCATCAATAAACCAATTGAGAAAACTGGTGGAGGCATGATCACGTTCATCCTGGGCCAGATTCATCAGGTCATTAATCAAGCCGGTCACTTTCTGTTCATGAGCCAGTACGTCATCAAACATGGCCTGAATGGAATCCCATTCAGCGGGCGGCTGCTCAATGGCCGCCATTATGGCCCGTCCCCCCCGTTCATTAACATAATCATAAATTTTCATTCCGTGATAAAGCTCTTCCTGAGCCTGAGCCCGCATCCATTTAGCGCAGCCCGACATACTGATCGACTCACAGTAAGAGCTCATTGCCAGATAAAAATAGGCGGAATAAAGCTCGGCTGTTACCTGCCTGTTTAAAGCCTCTTCCATCTTTGGATTTAACATATTTAACTCCTCCAGAGTCCATGCAGGTTACAGTATGCCCTGGCGCTGACATTTTCGGCATCTGTAGTAAATTCCGCCTCCGGAGCATCTCCGGGAATCAGGTTATGACGTATGACCTTACTGCCGCCCACCAGCTCAATCCATTCAATATTATGTTTGCTTTCCATGGGATGAGCCACGGAACCGACCTTGACCAGATAACCGCCGATTGCCTTGGAAATTACCGGTACATGCTTTTCCTTTGCCGCGTCAACCGTGTTTTCTACATAGAGTTTCATCGGCTGACCGCAACAGACCAGTTCCCCGGCTCCGGTATGAAGAACTTCTACGATATTGCCGCATACTTCACATTTGTAAATCTGCATTTGTTTTGTCATAGTTTTCTCCTTATGAGATAGAGATTAATATTCAGTAAAAGAAAGTTTTCAATTTCTTGCCATAAAAAACACGAAAATTAATTCGTTACAACAAAAAATGACAATTTATTCAAAAAAAACCTTTCGAACTAATTTCCCGTGATAAATCAGGACTGCTTTTTTCTACATTCCGGACAAATACCGATATACTCTACCCGATGATGCAGGATTTCATAATCAGTTAATTTCTGCGCTTCCGCTTCCAGTTCCATGTGGGGCTCCATATGTACATCAGCTACCCGGCCGCAAATTGTACAGCGAATATGGTAATGAGTCGAAATATCAGCATCAAATCTTTTCTGTGTGCCTCCGACATCTATTTTCTGGATTATCCCGGTATCAGAGAGAATTTCCAGATTACGATATACGGTACCCAGGCTGATTTTAGGCATTTTTTTTCGCAGCACCTGATACATGTCATCTGCGGTAGGATGACTTGTCACCTTGCGCAGTTCTTCAAGAATCAGCTGTCTCTGCTTGGTCATTCTTAATTTTGAACCAGCAATCATAAATTTACCTCAATATAGTAATAATTATTGTTTTATTTAATATATTGCTTTTAAATATTATGGCAAGAAAAAAAATGCGGCACAAGAAAACGGCAAACCGACCACTTATATAAGATGCTGAATTAACGAATTAAATTAAACATATAATGTTGAATAACGAAGAGGAAAATTTTTCAGTCCTGAGGGCTCGGAAATAAATAAATGCACTTCTATTTCTTACTATGAGAACTCTCATTACATTAAAACCTGTTCCCATAGAGGTAAATATTGTTCATTGAAAGTAACTACTCATGGGGTAAGAGCCTAAGCTTTTTTCAAGACTCGGCGTAACTGCTCACAGGGTACCGCATATTTCCGCGATCAGTCCGGCTTACGTATGACTAATACGCTGCGCCGACCTGATCACGAAAAT
>JANTGB010000214.1 GCA_024763115.1 Desulfobulbaceae bacterium
TCTCGAATAGCACAAGTATGCTTCGAAGTCCCAAACGAACGAATCTAAGGCACTGGTAAACACTTACAGGACTGAAGGTTATCGTCAATTTTGTGCCTTGGTGAACGGTTACTTTCTAACTATTCAGGCAGGGGCGAAATCCGCCCCAACCGCCGATCCGTATAACGGGGGCTTTGCTCCTGTTCAGGGGTAAGCGAACGAAGTGAGATTCCGTGTGCTTCAGCTCTGCGCGATAAGGCCGGCGCAGCATACTAATGCTATGTAAGACAGACTTATCGCGTGCAGGTAAGCACCCTTAAAAACAGGGCATAAATTTCGACTCCGGCTGAAGCGCAGCTGAACAGTTACCGTTATTTGTAAACGTTCACCAGCACCTCATCTTCGCCCAATTTGCCCCGCTTACATAGCACCAGTATGCCGCGCAGGGCAAATTGAACAAATCTAAGGCACTGGTGAACGTTTATATTCAGTGCCGGGCGGAAGTTTTCCGCCTCTGGTGAACAGTTACCGTTATTTTATCTCTTCTTCCTGGATATCCTGACTTTTCGTCGAAGCCTGACCCGGCTTATTCCGATCCGGCACCAGGACAAGCCCGGTTGTTTTATCCAGATTGGCACGCTGCAAAATTGCAGCAGTCATATCAGCATTGGTAAAATCCGCCTTGTAGCAGTCGGCCTTGACCATGTAGGCCTCCTTTAAACTTGCACCGGAAAGCCTGGCCTTAGTCAAAATGGCCCAGTGCAGATTGGCCCCGGTAAGGTCGGCCCCGGCAAGATCAGCCTTGACAAGATTAGCCTCAGCCAGATTAGCCCCGGAGAGATCGGCTCCAGCCAGATTGGCCTCAGAGAGATCGGCATGTTCCAGGTTAACGCCGGATAGATCGGCCCCGGCAAGATCAGCTTCTTTCAGATCAACTCCATGCATGTCAAGACCGGAAAAATCGCATTGCGGGCAGGATTTGGTTTTATATAGGCGTTGCTGAATATCCGTAACAGGTGCCGCCGGACTGAATGCATAATCAGGGCCGTTATCCCAGAAATGGACTATATCCCACCAATGTTCGTTGTCTTCCTCTTCTTCGGGAAGAATAAATTCCGGCTCTTTTTTCTTTTTCTTACTGGTTAAGATATTCCACCAGTTATCGTTATCTTTTTCAGGGGTTGAGGTGGTAGCACCCGGAGCCGCCGGAGTTTCATCGTTTCCCCAGAATTTCCACCAATGGCCGTCGTCAGCCTGTTTTTTCTTGACCGGTTTAGGTTTTTCCTTGGCGGTTAAAATCCGCCACCATGATTTTTTTTCCTGGTCGGCAACAACTACTGGTTTATTTTTATCTGCCGCTGCCTCAAGATCGGCTTTAGTAGGCATCCTGTCCAGGGTAAAATTATACTCAAGACCGCCGTCGGAGCGAAAGGCCATGAATTTTTCATCCTGTTGAAAAACAGCGTAGCAGATTTTATCGCCAAACAGCCAATCGCTGAACCGCAGGCATAATTTATCTCCCTGGGAAATCGACCATCCCCCTTCACTCTTTTCGCCCTTGCAGTTTTCCGCAATTATCCTGCCGTTGGCCCGGCAGACTACATCCGCCCGCATGTCATTATTCCAGCCGGCCAGATGCAGGGTGTTGTCCGGGATAAGTTTAAGCAGCTGAACTCCGGTTAATTGCCGGGCTCCCTGCTGCCGTGCCTTTTTTATTGTCAGGTTTCCGGCACAGCCCCATATAATTACAAGAATCAGGGAGACAAAAAATATATTTTTTTTATTCATAACTCGACAAGTCTCTTTTTATGATAATTTTTCTGCTGTCCTTTTACGTTTGTAACAACATAAAACTTTTTCCGTAAAAGGTAAAGTATTGCTCATTCAGGCCTCAAAATTTTTTTTTGGTTATTGACTGCAAACCCTTTACCAGTAAGGAATTTGGTCGAAGCTGGACGGTTGGTAACCGTTCACCTGGGCACAAAATTTATGATAACCTTCAGTCCTGTAAGTGTTTACCAGTGCCTTAGATTCGTTCGTTTGGGACTTCGAAGACTTGTGCTATTCGGGAAGGCCCAAACGGGCGAAGAGGTAAGCGTAGACTCCGTGAGGTGCTGGTGAACGCTTACGATTATTTAACGAGGTCTGTTATAAAAAAAGGGGCATCCGCCTGTAAAGCGGATGCCCCTTTTTTTTGAAATTACCAGCCGCAGTCGGCTCGGCAGTCAGAGTATTATAAATTATGAATAATCGGTCGCAGCACAATTACCAGTTCAGATTTTCTAACAATATCTCCATCAGTCTTAAAGAGTTTTCCGGCAACATCGCCTAAGCCGACAACCTTATTTTCATCATACTGTTTTCGGTCATCAATCAGGCCGCCTATAACCAGCATTTCGCCGTTTTTCACCCTGGCATTGGTGTTCATTTCCCTGATTTTTACCCTGGGCAATCCCATGACCCCGCCGTCGCCAAAGGTTATATTTTCAATAGGATCTTCCTCAAGGCTTGAGGTAACCGGAGTAAGATTAAGAACTACCTCTTTATCATCCACAATAGTTGCGACAATACCGAGCCCCAGGCCGGCCATTACCGTTCCCGGTTCAGCCGAGTAGGTACGAACCCCGGTGTCGGAGTCAACATCAACGCTGACGTTGTCTATATAACGAATAGTCGTGCCGATGGAAATCATGGCCGGCTGGCCGTTCATCACATTGATCCGCGGATTGGAGAGAACTTCTACATGGCCCTGCTGAGTCATGGCATCAAGAAAAAGTTCAAAGCTGTGATCGGGAATAGTTAAAAATTTATTTTGAGTGCCTTCTGAACGATAAAGCGGATTAAGTTTCTGGAAATCCAGATTCACACTTACGCCATTGGCAAGATCCGCTGTCTGCTCCAGCAGTTTTGCCCAGTCAAGTCCTGTGTGATTGTTCGAATTAAGGGTCACTTCAATAATTTTTGCCTCAATGGAAACCTGACGGTAAAGTTCTTTTTTCAGGTTGGTCATATAATTTTCAACCTGCTTCATGATTGACCGGGGAGCGGTAACAGTTATCATTCCAATACTTTTATCGATAAAATAATAGCCCTGACCGGTTGATTCGCTATGTGATGATGAGGAGGTTGTTGTCTCTCCTTCATCACTTTCACCACTGCTTTTTTCTCCTACCTGGGCGCTGCCTCCGCTCCATATTTCTAAAATTTTATCCAGATTTTCCCTGATGCTCTTCCAGACATCAAGCTCCGCCCCTTCGGAAAAACTGTTTTTTAATTTAATAGTGCCGCTCATGTCATGTTCGTCACCGCCGGTTCCACCCAGGACATCACCTCCTACGGCATTTTCAAAGGTAGAAGCCAGAGCGGGAATAGAAACATAAAATTTTCTGGTTTCCTTATTTTTAACAATAAGGGTCTGCCCTTCGGTTTGATAATGATAATCAAGCTGGCGGAGAATATTATCGATTGCGGTGAAAAAATCATCCTCAGCCCTGATATGGACATCAACCAGGAACTGCTGGTTCACATCACTGGCCCAACTGATATTCATATTGTGAAATTTAGCTAGTTTTTTCATGATATCCCGGAGCGGCACCGGCTCGGTCGAAGAGACATCAGCGCCGACCGGAATAGAAAATTCGCTGCCGGTCAAATCCTGCTGATCAACCTCGTCAAGCAAAAAAGTCGGATTCTGAAAACGCAGAGGCAGCTCATTTCCCTTATCGGCCGCTGCAATTTCCGCATCATGTTCTTTCAGTACGTCATGGACGCCGGCGGTTTGTTTTTCCAGAAATTCTCTAGTCTCTTTTTCCGAGTTACGGGTAGAGGCACAGGCTGACAGCAGGACAATAAATGCCGCCAGAATAAAAGTGGAACAAATTAGTTTTGCTGTTGTTTTCATAGGTAATACCAAATGGTTGCTTAAGGTTCTAATCAGCCAGCCTTTTATTGATATATATCTTCAGTGACTCCGGTAAAACCTCGCCGGAATTTAAGGCTGCCCTGTATTCCCGGGATGCCTCTTCCTTTTTGCCAAGTTTATCTAAAACACGCGCTTTGGAAATCATAATCTGTAAAGAGGTGCCGTATATCTCTTCAAAATGATTCAGCAGATTAATTGCGGCGGCAAAATCATTATTCTGTTCACAAAAAGCGGCGTAACCGGCCAGGGCCTGTTTGCTTGGGGTCGGCGCGTTAGCCGCTATTTCAAAATATTTCTGCGCTTCCTGTATTTTTCCCAGATTAGCCAGGGCAATGGCTGCAGTCAAAGCTGCCTTGTTGTTTTCAGGAGTTGTTTCCAGAGCCCTCCGGGCAAAAAAGGCAGCCTTGGCATTAAGCCCCAGTCGAACAAGGTAGATTGAGGCGGTACGTTCAGCTAACTCGCTGTTGTCCGGCCAAAAGGTTCCCGCCTTTTCGTACAGGGCAACCGCAGCCTTGTAATTTTGAGCTTTTTCAAGATCCCGAGCCTGACGAATCAGTTTTTTGGCAGCAAATGTCTTTGGGTTAATCTCCAGCCGTTTTTTAACTTTGAGCGGATCAGTATCTTCCTCTATTTCCAGATTGCCGGCTGTATTTTTCGGCCAGACGAAGCTTTTATCCTTAGGGGAAATAACTATGGTGTTAAAGCGTTCTTCTTTTTGCAGATCTTTGAGATTAAGTATAATATCAAGAGCAAAATCCCAGGGAACATCGTTTAAGGTCAAGGTGAGCGAACCATTTACAGCTTCATCAACTACAATATTTTTTTGACTTATAT
>JANTGB010000215.1 GCA_024763115.1 Desulfobulbaceae bacterium
AAGCCGCAGACCGGCTGTTTCTCCAATTAAACCATTTATAAATTTCAACAAAAAGAAAAATCGGGGCGCTGACCAGAAAAATTACGGCCCAGTCCCGGCCACTCAAGGCCACGGTATGCAGGGCATTCTGGAGAAAAGGCAGATAAACCGCGCAGACCTGCAGGCCGATGGTAAATGTCCAGGCCAGCAACACCCAGGGATTACTGAAAAAACCGACAGCCGGCAGCGGAGATCGCAGGGCCCGGAAATTAAAAACATTCATTTTTTCCAGCACAACAATACAGGTAAATGCTGTTGTCTGGGCCAGGATCAACTGTTCCGGCCCGCTCTGCAGATAATGATGAAAAATCCAGATAGCGGCCAGGCCGATATAGCTTCCTAAAAGTAAAATCATTATAATCCCGCCGCGATCTATAATAGGCTGCCGGGCTGAACGGGGAGGCCGGCGCATAATCTCTTTTTCCGCCGGTTCCAGGCCCAGGGCCACGGCCGTCATACCGTCGGTTACCAGGTTCATCCAGAGAATCTGCACCGGCAGCAGGATAAGCGGCCCTCCCAGGATAATATTAACAAAAATAGCAACGACCTCGCCCATATTGGATGACAATAAATAGCGGACGAATTTTTGAATATTACCATACTGGCGGCGTCCTTCTTCAACAGCGGCGACAATAGAGGCATAATTATCATCGGTCAAAATCATATCCGCTGCTCCTTTGGCCACGTCGGTTCCGTGCATGCCCATGGCAATACCGATATCCGCCTTTTTCAGGGCAGGAGCATCATTAACCCCGTCGCCGGTCATGCCCACCACCTCGCCCTTTTCCTGCAACATGCCGACAATACGCATCTTATCTTCAGGCGTTGTCCGGGCAAACAGGACATCTTCGTCCAGAACCCGGCCCAGGGCCTCATCATCCATGGCGGAAAGCTCCCGGCCGCTGACCGCCTTTCGGGCCGGCAGACCTATGGCCCGGGCAATGGCTGAAGCCGTAGCCGGGGCATCGCCGGTTATCATGATTGTCCTGATTCCGGCCCCGACCGCCACCTGGATCGCCTTGGGCACCTCGGGATGAGGCGGATCAATTATCCCGACAATACCAAGCAGGGTAAGATCATTTTCCACCAGTTCTTCGGTCATTGCCTGTTCAGGCAGATAATGACGGGCCAGGGCCAGGGTGCGCAACCCCTTACCTGCCATGGCCTGGTAGGCGGCAACCGCATTCCGGTAATCACCATCAGTCAATTCCCGAACATTTTCACCATCCATAATTCGGGTACAACGCTTAATAATCACCTCAGGCGCCCCCTTGACATGAGCCAGCAGCCCGGTATCCGCTTGTTCAACAACCGTCATCCGCTTGCGCCGCGAATTAAAGGAAAACTCGCTGACCGTATTGGGTGTTTCCCGGCGCTGCAATCCGGCCTTGAAGGCCACCGTAACCAGGGCGGCCTCGGTCGGCTCACCTGTTTCCTGCCAGCCGTTTTCATCCCTGCTGATTCCGGCATGATTGCAGCGCAGTCCGGTCGCCAGTAAGGCCGACAGATCCTTCCGGTTATTTATCTCTATTTCAACACCGTCCCTGGTAAAACTACCGGTCGGATCATAACCTGCTCCACTTACCTGCAACTCACCTGAACAGAGCCAGATACGCTTAACCGTCATCTGATTCTTGGTCAGGGTTCCGGTTTTGTCGGTACAGATTACCGTGGCGGCGCCCAGGGTTTCCGCTGCCTGCAGCCGGCGCAAAAGCGCCCGCCGTCGCACCATGGCCCGCACCCCAAGGGCCAGGGTAATGGTAACCACGGCCGGCAGACCTTCCGGCACAACGGCCACGGCCAGGGCAATGCCGGTGAGAAACATCTCCAGGAAAGGTTTACCCAGCAGCCAGCCTGTCAGGGCAACTATAATGGAAACAGCCACTGAGAAAATACCAAGCTGTTTCCCCAGTTGGGCAAGATTATGCTGCAGCGGCGTCATTTCCCGGCCCACGGTCTGGGTCAATCCGGCTATCCGACCGAATTCACTGTTCATGCCCGTGCCGCTGACTATGCCCCGGGCCCGGCCGTTATTAACTGCTGTCCCCATCCAGGCCATGGACGTCTGTTCCGCCAGGGGCGCATCTTTGCCGACCGGCGCACTATCCTTGGCGACCGATCCTGATTCCCCGGTCAGAGCTGATTCATCTATTTTTAAATTAATGGCCTCGGCCAACCGCAGATCAGCCGGAACCCGGTCACCGATATCCAGTAAAACCATATCACCGACCACCAGTTCCCTGCTGTCAATAACCTGCTCCCTGCCTTCACGCACCACCCTGCAATGAGGTTCCAGCATGCGTTGCAGGGCCTCAATGGCTTTTTCCGCCTTCCATTCCTGGACAAAGCCCAGGATGCCGTTCAAAATCACAATGACCATAATGGTAACGGCATCTCCCAGTTCACCAACCAGCACGGAAATAACTGCGGCAGCCAGCAATATGAGAATAAGGACATCGATAAATTGCCGGGCCAGCACCACATACCAGGCGGTTTTACTCATTACCGTCAGGGTATTGGGGCCATAGCGGTCGAGACGCTGTTTTGCTTCAGCCCGGCTCAGCCCCTGCCGGATATCAGTATGGAGCTGTTCGGCGACTCTATCCGCCTTCTGCGAGTGCGGGGCCGCAGACAACTTATCGACCGGGATGTTATTATTTACCGGCGGCATTATGTATTCCCTCTTCAGACAGGGGTACTACCAGCACAGGACTTGAGACCAGAGATAATACCGCACTGGTTGTACTGCCCACATAAATACGTTCCACCGCAGGACGTTTCCGGCGGCCCAGGACAATTGGATCAAAATAATTTTGTCCGGCATAGGCGATTATCTCATCTTCGGCAATTCCCCGGCTAACAACAATTTCTTTAATCTTTACCTCGGCCATGCACTTATCACACAGGCTTGCCAGGCATCCTCTCGCGTCCCTGATTACCGGGCCGCCTCCGGTGGGCTCCACATAAACTATATGGATATCCTGCCCGCAGCGGGCGGCCACTCCGGCAGCATAGCGGGCCAAGTCTTCGCTTCCTTTTTCCAGATCCAGACAGAGAAGCAGGGGGGGCGGCTGCTTGCCCTGGACAGGTATCCCGTTTTTGTTGGAAATCATAATTAAAAATTCCTTGTTCTGTAATTTAACAAAATGATCAACTTATCACTTTTTTTGTGTTGCCTGTCTCCTGCAATTTATCACCCCATTGCCGTACCATAAAGGCAAAGAGCAGCGGCACAACAATAGTGGAAACGGAAGAAGCGGCAATTAAGGCCGTGAACAAATGAATATCTATTAAATTGGAAGACAGAAGCAACTGAGCAATAATAATTTCAGTGGTAAGCCTGGCATTCAAGCCGATACCGATAGTCCAGGCCTCACGGACACTCAATTTCTTCAACGGTACCATGATAAAAACCCCGGCCAGCTTGCCGAGAAAAGCGGCAAGAAACAGCAACAAGGCCAGTAACGGCTCCCTGACCATACCCTCAAGGTCGGCATTTAAGCCTACCCAGAAAAAAAACATCAACCCCAGAAAACCATAGCTTACCGACTGGATAGCCTGGGTAACCTGCTCACCCACCCGGCCCATACCGTTAAAAGCCGGACGCATCAGAACACCGGCGGTAATAGCGCCGACCACCATGCCAAGCTCAACATATTGTGAAAAACCGCTAAAACCAAAAAGGACGACCATGGATAACAGCAGCAGGTTGCGGGGCCGACGAGGCAGCCAGCGAACCAGCAGACCGATCAGCAGGCGATAATTAAACCAGGCCAGCAGGACAAAAACAGTAGAACCGATAAAAACAGAACTTATACCATTGGTCGCGCCGCCGCTTTTTTCGCCGATCCAGACTGAAACAAAGGCTACCAGAAATACTTCAATTACGTCATCCAGCACCCCGGCGCCGATAATAAATGTTCCCACCCTGGTTCGAATTAACTGAAATTCATCCAGGATAGGAACAATCACCGCCTCTGCCGTAGGCATGCGGGTCATGCCGATGACAAAGGCCAGCATCCAGTCATACCCCAGGGCCAGCATCACCCACACCCCGAACATAAAGGGAACTATCGTATTCAAGATGGTCAGCCGGACAATATCTCCGCTTGAATGCCGCATCTCGACCGGATCAATCTGCAAGCCGATAAAAAACAGGAGAAACATGACGCCAAGCTGGGAAAGAAAATTAAGCGGCACATTGAATTCCGGGGAAAGAAGGCGATGGCCGAAAGGAGTGTAATGCACGGCCATGGCAATAATAAGAGCGGCCAATATACCGGGAATACGGGCCTTGGTAAGCAAACCGGCCAGCAGGTAAGTCGCACCAAACAATAAGGCAAGATCGAGTAATAATTCACCTAATTGCAGTTCTGTCATAATTTTGCTGACTGGTTTAAGGTTGCCTTGAAATATTGCTCTTAAAGACAAGAGCTATACAACAAAAACGGATTTTTTTCTATTTCAACAAGATAATGCTGTAAAATATAATATTATTAAATATAATAATACATCGACAAATATATTTCTGGAAAGTGTTTTAATATTTTATGTCGTCACATTCTGTGTGTGACCCTGCTCTTTAATTCTTGTCAAAAAGTAACTACTCACAGGGCACCGCATATTTCCGCGATCAGCCTGGCTTACATAGCACCAGTATGCTGCACCAGTCTGATCACGAAAATCTACGGCA
>JANTGB010000216.1 GCA_024763115.1 Desulfobulbaceae bacterium
AGTGCCTTAGATTTGTTCATTTGGGCCTGCGCCGCATACTGGTGCTATGTAAGCAGGTCAAAATGGACGAAGATGAGGTGCTGGTGAACGATTACGGTAAATTTATCCTGCTACCCAATTATATGATTAAAATAAAATTTTTTTTCATTGCTTTAAGCTGCTATCTGCTGGCTATAAGCGCAGTGGTTTATCCGCTTGTAAAAAATCAACAGCTGCAGATTTTTAACCAGCAGTTAACTATTGCCGAACGATCGTTGAAACATTTTGCCGCCACTGCCGGAATTCCATTATTGGCCCGTGATTATATAAGCTTAAATAATATTATCAAGGGAAGTGCGGATGGCCCTGATGTTTCCTATGTAGTAATTACCGATCAACACGATAAAGTAAAAGCACATACTGATCCTGATCGTATCGGCATTGAATTTGTTTCACCTCGTGACGCCGTTTCGCTGGATATATCCACCCATGATTTGAGTCATGAAATTTTAAAACGGCTGGGTGATGTGCCTGTAATTGATTTAACAACCAGGGTTACATTTCATAAAAAAAATATCGGAACTGTTCATCTGGGACTGGCTGCGGTTTATATTCAGAGGCAGCTTAGTCTGGTTAAACGGCTGGCTTTAAAAATATTATTTTTGCCCTCTTTGCTTTTTCTTATAGTTATACTTTTCTGGGATTTCCGTCGACGAAAAAAATATTATCAACTTTATGCCCAAGCTGAAAATCCTGACGGTAAAACAAAAGATTACCCCGCAGTTATTCAGGAAAATGAAAAAAACGAATCACTGGTTGGAGATTTAAATCAGTTTGCTCATAATTCCTCATTGACCAGGGTTCTTTCCCAGCCGGTTAATTCGCCTTCTTCATACGCTTCACGTAAACAGGCAACTATTCTCTTTGCCGGAATCAAAAATTTTAATGAATATGCCGGTGACGGCAATCCGGAAGATATCATTCATGCCTTAAATGACTATATCCATTCAGCCAGCGATGTTATCAGCAGCCATGGCGGTTATGTTGATAAAATTATAGGTGATTCGGTAATCGGTATTTTCGGGGTATCTGTTTATCGTACCGATCATTCGGAAAGAGCGGTTCGCGCTGCCTATCAGTTGCAGCAGCAGTTGTTGACCGCCGGCCTGGCCAATAAAAATCCACTGCTGGGTATGGTTCGTATCGGCATAAGTTCCGGCGTGGTTCTTTCCGGCAATATAGGCGCTCACTCAAAGGTTGAATACAGCTCTATCGGCGAGAGTATCAAGGAGGCATTCTGGCTGAACAATGCTGCCGGGCAAGCTGAGATTCTTCTGGGGCGGAATGTCTATAATCTGTGCCGCAATTTTGTAGAAGTTGAGAAATTGCCCCCTCTGACCCTGTTGGGGCAGTCTACGGTTGTCGAGTGTTATCGCTTGACAGGATTAAAACAGAAATGAAATTTTATGGCGACATTCGAGAATGTCCTTTCCGCTGTGTCTCATACCTTATTATTGAAGGAACCTTGATTTTTAAAAAATTGTTTTTTTCTGATAACCCCATGGATAGACAGGAAAATTGCCGGGGCACCCAGGCACCGGATTTTGCCCTCTTTCTGCTGTTGCTTGTTTTTTTAGCCGGCTGTGGGCAAAAAAGTATGTTTATTCCCATTAACTCTTTTCCTGATGTTGTGGCCGTCAAGGTTCAACCTGGTGATACTCTGCCGTCACTGGCTGAAAATTATCTCCATGATTCCTCCCTTGACTGGCTGATTGCCGAGTTTAATGAAGTCACGGAGGCCGGGGCGGGAGAGGAACTGCTGGTGCCGCTGGGTTTTTATAAGAAAGGTAATTTAACCATGACCGGCTATGGCATGGTGCCGGTTTTGAATTATCATAATCTTGACTTGACCCAATCGAGCAAAATGATGATTCCCCGAGAAAAGTTTGAAGAGCAGATGGCTTACCTGCGTGATAATGGTTACCGGGTAATATCTCTTGATTCTTTTTTCGATTTCCTGGATTTTAACCGTCAGTTGCCGAGCAAATCAGTGGTTATTACCTTTGATGACGGCTGGCGTCAGGTTTATGATATTGCCTGGCCTGTCCTGAAAAAATATGGTTATAAAGCTACCCTGTTTGTCTATACCGATCTGATTGTCGGCAGCAGCAAGACCTTGAATTGGGATATGGTTCGAGAAATGGCCGCCGGTGGCCTTGATATCCAGTGTCACACCAAGACTCATCGTAATTTAAACAAAAAAAAGACAGATGAATCGCCGGAGGAATATCTGGCGTCTGTTAATTATGAAGTGGCGGAATCCGCCCGCATTATTAAAAGGGAGGTCGGGGTAGACGTTAAATATCTTGCCTATCCCTATGGGGAAACTAATGACCAGGTCATCAGAGTCTTACAAAATAATGGTTTTCGCGGCGCTTTTACTACTAAAAGAGGAAGTAATCCTTTTTTCGCCGATTATTATCGGATAAAAAGAGCAATGATTTTTGGCGGTTTCAGTCTCGAAAAATTTAAAAAAAATCTTAAGACCCACAATTAAAGATTGGATGATTATTAAGTTTCAACATTTAGCCATATTGTTTTTGCTCCTGTTTCTGTCGGGTTGCGCTTCTTTAACTCAAGGTAATTTCTCCGCACTTGCAGTTAAGACTGAAAGCCGGGCTTTGACATGCGAGAACAGAGGAGAATTGCGTCAGGCCTTATATTATTGGCGGATTCTTGAGGGATTACGACCTGGAGATAAAAAAATAAGCCGTAAAATAGGTTCGTTAAGCGAACAATTACATTACCAGGCTGACAAACATTATCATGTCGGCCTGCAACTGCAGCATGATGGCCGGCCTGCGGCTGCCGGAAATGAATTTATTAAGGCTCTGGCCGCTGATCCGGATCATAAACAGGCTTTTATCTCTCTGCAGCGTATTACCCGCCCGGCTGCCGTTATTTATAACCCTGTCCCCAAAAAAATAATCACTCCCCGTAAGATGTTAACTACTCCTGCTGTTGCTGAAAAATCTCCTGCTCGGGATAAAATTAAAACCAGGCGCGTGGTTAAGGAAATAAGCTCTCCCGGCCTGGTCGGGTTGTGGCTTACCAAGGCTGAATATAATTTGAGGAGGGAGCAGTATAGCAAGTGTCTTGCCCTGATTGCCGAAGTTGAGAAGATTAAACCGGGCAATTCCGCTGCCGGGCGAATCAAAAAGGCGGTAGCTTATCAGCAGGGCCGGAAACAGTTACCCTGCAAAGACAAGTCGTCAGTCAAATTGAAAAAATTTGAACAGAGCCGGGCGGAACCGGAGATAGACCAGGCAATTAAAGAAACTCCTGTTGATAATGGTAGAGCGGAGTCACATTACCAGCAGGGCCTGAAATATTTTCTTCAGGAGAATCTTGAGCAGGCTATCAGTGAATGGGAGACTGCTCTTAAATATAATCCTCACCACAGGCTTGCTGTCCGTGATCTGGCCAATGCCCGGATATTACTGAAAAATTTAAATAATATTCAATAGCGATGTAAATATTCGGGGTATGTGAAAATCTGTAATAATCCAGGAGACTGTCCGAGAATGCCCTTTCTGCTTAGAGCGGCAAACTGTAGTTGAAAATGAATAAAATATTTCAAGAAGATATCAGACGTTTTCTGCGTGAAGACGCTCCCGGCGGCGATCTCACCAGTGCGGCTGTTTTCACTCCTGAGCAAAGAGGAGGGGCTCGTTTTGTTTCCAGGCAGGAGATGATTGTGGCGGGAATGGAAAAAGTGGCGGCGCAGGTTTTTCTGTTTCTTGAGCCTGATTGTGAGGTTTCCGGGCTTAGTGACGGCAAAAGGGTAATGGCCGGTGATGTGCTGCTTGAAGTAAAAGGAACAGTTGCTAATCTTCTCCTGGCAGAACGTCTGGCCCTGAATCTGGTCCAGCGGCTTTGTGGAATTGCTACCCTGACCAACAGGTTTGTAGAGCTTGTCAAGGGGCTGCCGGTAAAAATAGTTGATACCCGGAAAACCACTCCCGGTCTGCGATCCCTGGAAAAATACGCAGTGCGGGTGGGCGGTGGCCATAACCATCGTTTCAGCCTGACAGACGGAATTCTTGTCAAGGATAATCACATTGCCGCCTGCGGTTCCATTGCCGAAGCAGTAAAAAAAATCAAAAATTTTGTCCCTCACACCTTAAGAATCGAGGTGGAAACCGAAACCCTTGACCAGGTGGAAGAGTGTCTGGCCGCCGGGGTTGATATTATCATGCTGGACAATATGGAGCCTGAGATGATGACAAAAGCGGTTAAGCTGATTAACGGAAGGGCAATTGTCGAGGCCTCGGGCGGTATTACCTTGAAAAATGTCCGGGCTGTGGCGCAATGCGGGGTTGATATAATTTCGCTTGGCTGCCTGACTCATTCCGCCCCGGCCTGTGATATCAGTATGATAATATAAAAAATCTGTAACTGCTCACAGGGCGCCGGATTTTCGGAGTCGGAGTTTATATCCCTGTTTTTAAGGGTGCTTATAGCCGCGATCAGTTCGATTTACTTATGACAGACACCTTTGACGGTAAAATTTTTTTGGAACGTCACTCTTTTTAGCCCTCGCCCGACGGGGAAAAGGTAACCGTTCACCAGGGCACCAAATTTACGATAAACTTCAGTCCTGTACGTGTTTACCAGTGCCTTAGATTCGTTCGTTTGGGACTTCGAAGCATACTTGTGCTATTCGAGAAGGCCCAAACGG
>JANTGB010000217.1 GCA_024763115.1 Desulfobulbaceae bacterium
GAAGGCACGGCCTGTAAGCGTTTCAGGGATGCCGCCATGTGCCCGTTTCAACGCTCGCGATAATACATCAGGTATATCGCGGCGTTTAAACGGGTGCGGGGTGTTATTCATGGAGCGCTTACTGTTTTTTCGTGATTGGTTTTATGTGATTGAAGAACAAACAGGGATAGAGTATGATAAAAAAGTGGCAAAAGGACGCGAACAAGCATTCTCGGACAGCCTCCTGGTGCTATATAGGACAGCCTGTTTGGGCGTAGATGAAGTGCAGCTGAACAGTTACCAGAAATTTTATAATTTATTCCACTTTAGTGGGGCAGTATGATTTTACAAAGAAAAAAACATTATTTACGATTCAAGGCATTCCTGGCATTTTCCCTGGCAACCTGCATCCTGGCTTCAGGAAATACCGCGTCAGCTTTGCAGGGCATAGATTTTACCAAGATGAGCATTGAAGAATTAATGGAAATCAAGGTAACATCGGTCAGCAAAAAAGCACAGAGCCTTTCCAGCAGCGCTGCCGCAGTTTTTGTCATCACCAATCAGGATCTGAAACGATCCGGCGTAACGAACATTCCCGATGCGCTGCGCATGGTTCCCGGTGTCCATGTGGCCTCCATTGATTCTAATAAATGGGCTGTTACCTGCCGGGGTTTTAACGGTCGTTTTGCTGACAAACTACTGGTGCTTATAGATGGACGCCAGGTTTATACCCCGACATTTTCCGGGGTATATTGGGAAGTAAAAGATTTGATGCTTGATGATGTTGACCGCATCGAGGTAATCAGGGGGCCGGGAGCTACTCTGTGGGGGGCTAACGCCGTTAATGGCGTCATTAATATTATTTCTAAATCCGCGGATAAAACCCTGGGCGGCCTGGTAAATGTTGGGGGCGGAACCCATGAGCGATCCTTTGCGGAAGGTCGTTACGGCATGGCAATTTCCGAGAACACCAGCATGCGCGTCTATGGAAAATATTTTGACCGCAATGAATATGAATTTTCTACCGGAGACAATGCCGGAGATAAATGGGATATGCTGCGCGGTGGTTTTCATCTGGATTCTCTGGTCGGCAATGATGATAATTTTTCATTTCACGGCGATGTTTATACCGGAGACATTGACCAGACATTTGATCTGCCCAGCCTGTCAGCACCTTACTTAACTACGGTTGAAGATTCAGGAAACGTGTCCGGAGGTAATTTAACCGGTCGCTGGGAGAGAACACTGGGTGAGAATTCATCTTTTTCCATCCAGGCTTACTATGATTACACCCTGCGGGAAGAAGCCCTGGAAGATGAGACAAGAGACAGCTTTAACCTCGATTTTCAGCATCGATTCGCCCTGGGCGGCAGACATGATATTGTCTGGGGGCTGCGCTGTTATTATACTACTGACGATTTTACATTACATGAAACTATAAGCTTAGATCCGTCCAGCCGCAGTGACGATTTATACAGCGCCTTTCTCCAGGATGAAATCATGCTCATCCCGCAAAAACTATGGCTGACCCTGGGATCAAAATTTGAACATAATAATTACAGCGGCTATGAGATTCAGCCCAGCGCCAGGCTGCTCTGGTCTCCACGTCCTGAGCACAAGGTGTGGGCCGCAGTATCAAGGGCGGTTAAAACCCCGTCCCGGGCTGATTCCGATATCCGCATTATTATCTCTGTTATTCCTCCGGCAACCAGCCTGGAGAACCCTTCACCCTATCCCCTGGCAATTACTTTTTCCGGAAGCCCTGATTATTATTCGGAAGAGATGGTAGCCTATGAGCTGGGGTACAGGTTGCTGCCGGCACCTTCTCTTTCCCTTGATTTTGCTGTCTACTATAATGATTATGATGATCTTCGGGACATTGAGTATGGTTCCGTGAGTACAGGTAATATGCCGGCATATCTTGAGTTGCCGGCCCGGTTTGTCAACAAAAATTCCGGTCATACTTACGGTGCTGAACTGGCTGCGGCCTGGCAGGCGACAAAGCAGAGTAAACTGCAGTTGTCCTATACCTTTCATTACAGTGATATTGATGAAAGCAGCCCGAAGCATCAAGTATCCCTGCGCTCCGAGACAAATTTGACCGAAAATATTGATCTTGATATCTGGCTGCGCTACGTCGATAATATTAAGGTCGCTACTTTGAATTATGATGTGGATGACTACATAACCCTTGATATACATCTGGCCTGGCGACCGGCGGATAACCTTGAAGTTTCTCTGGTGGGCCGGAATTTGCTTGACAGCCATAATATGCAATATGTTTATGAGAGCTATGTCAGGCCTACTGAAGTGGAACGTAGCGCCTACGGAAAAATCACTTATCGTTTTTAACGGGAATTCATGTTTTCCAGAAAAACTGCAAATAGTTTAAGTTTGTCAATATTGTTTACTGCGGTCATGCTGGTATTAACCTGGCTGGGCAGGGGTGAAGCGGCCCAGGCCGACAACATGGCGGCATATGAGGTCAAAGCGGCATTTATTATGAATTTTGCCAGATTTACCATATGGCCGGATGCGGTCATGTCCACTGCGGATAACACTGTTGATTTATGCGTTGTCGGCGACCAAAGCCTTCAACCGGCTTTTCAATCTATTCAGGGAAAATCAATCGACAGTAGAACTCTTGACGTCAATTTTAGAAATCAGGACGATAATTTAGATGAATGTGATATCCTTTTTATTGCCGGTGCAGACCAGGAATCTGCCGCTGAAATGCTTGCGGAGGTTCAGGGGCGTCCAGTCCTGACTATTGGTGAGGAAAAAGATTTTGCCGAACAGGGTGGAAATATAAATTTTATTATCATAGATGGTAAGCTGCGTTTTGAAATCAACCAGGCCAGCACACGGCAGCAGGGGCTTCGTCTCAGTTCACGCCTTTTGGGCCTGGCAATCCTGATTGAGTAAAAAGGTAACTGCTCACAGGGGGCCGGAGATTTTCGTGATTAGTCCTTATGTTTAACTCATACGCTGCGCCGGCCTGCTTGTAAAAATCTCTGAGAACGCTTACAGGCTGGAGTTATAAGTAAACAAGTAGCCCCCGGTGAACGGTTACCTTTTACCCAACCCGAATATGTACGTTAAGGCGCTTACCCCGTGAGTCGTTACATTATTCCTGTTGACCAAAAAGATTCTGATTTTGCCGGAAAGTAACCATGCCTCCCAGATATCGTCTGCATATAGAAAAACTGGTTATGGGAGGCCTGGGGCTTGGCCGTCTCCCGGATGGTCTGGTAATTCTTGTTCCCCAGGCTCTACCGGGAGAAACAGTCCTGGTAAAAGCGGTTAAAAAGAAAAAAACGTACCTTGAAGCACGGCTGCTGGATATCTTGAAGCCTTCTCCTTCCAGGGTAAGTCCTCCCTGTCCGCTTTATGGCAGGTGCGGTGGTTGTGATTTTCAACATGTCAGCCCTGCAGACCAGGCTCAGTTGAAATCGGCTGTTTTGACGGATCAGCTGCTCCGGTCTCATCTTTTGACTGAAGGTGAATTAGCGGCAAAACTGACAGACCCCCTGGCCGCCCCTTTCTTTTTTAATTATCGGCAGCGGATTCGACTGCAAATAAACTCTAAGGGTGAGTGCGGTTTTCTGCTTCGTCATTCCCACCGGATTGTCCCCACCAATCATTGTCTCCTGGCCAGGCAGGAACTTAACCAGCTTCTTGCCTCTCTGGCTGATTATACTAACCTTCGTCATCTCCTGAGCCTGTCCTCCAGCCTTGAATTACTTCTCAGCCCGGAGGGCAAGCGGATTTTCCTTATTTTTCATTTTCTTCGGAAGCCCCGGTCGACAGATATCAAGGCTGCCGGCGAAGGCGCGGTAGAGCTGAAGAATGTCGGCGGGATTGTTCTGCAGGTGGAGGGACGGGGGAGCTTTGGGCCCTTTGGCGCTGATCAGGATGCTTCCCCGCTATTAAATCTCCAACTCAAGCTGGAGGGTGGCCATAAGATTTATTTTCGTTTTGAGCCGGGAGTTTTTTGCCAGGTAAACCTGGCTCAGAATGAACAGTTGGTTAATCTGCTGCTCGACTGGGCAGCGGTTCAGAAAAATGAGCGAGTGCTTGATCTTTTCTGCGGCATGGGTAATTTTTCTTTACCCCTGGCAATTTTTGCCCGGGAGGTGCTGGGGATGGATTTGCAGCGAGCCGCCATTCGCAGCGCCGCAGCCAATGCCGGGGAGTTTCGCCTGAAAAACTGCCGTTTTGAACGGCTGGCCGCCATAGAAGGGGCAAAACAGTGCCTGGCTCGGCAGCAGCGTTTTGATCTTGTGCTTCTTGATCCGCCCCGGGCCGGCTGTCGGGCTGCCATTCCCGCCATCCTGGATCTTTCCCCGGCCCGGATAATTTATATTTCTTGTGATCCTGCCACATTATGCCGTGATCTTGGCATGTTGACCGACAACGGTTACCAAATAAAGCGGATAAAAATGGTTGATATGTTTCCCCAGACCCACCATATTGAGACTATTACAATGCTGATAAAAGTAAGCTCTCCATAAACAGAACCCCGCAGGCGTTTCACCCCTGTGATATACCGATGAATCCACAGGATGTTGTCTGAGAAAAGACATTTTTTCTCAAATATTGTTGCGTAAACTTCTTGTTTTTTATTACAGTAATTCAGATAGTGATCAATAAACCACACCTTGACTTTTGAGAAGGCACCGCCTGTAAGCGTTTCAGGGATGCCGCCATGTGCCCGTTTCAACGCTCGCGATA
>JANTGB010000218.1 GCA_024763115.1 Desulfobulbaceae bacterium
TCTGTCTTCTGTTAAAGCGGCAGAGTAAGTTGATCCAGTGAAGTGGCAAGGATATTAGCGAGAATTATCATAAAGTCAAGCTCGTGATCAGCAAACGAACCGTTTTTTTTGCCGGATAATTCAATAACCCCGATAAATTCTCCCATGATATGGAGGGGAACCGCCATAATTGCATCATGGGTCTCAAGGTTATCAACCGCTGGAGCCAAAAGCCCGGCCTGGCTGTCATTTTGTTGCGGGCCATGAATAATGGCCGGCCTGCCATGCTGAAAAACCCAGCCCGGCAGCCCTTTGTCCAGAGGAATCTCCTGGGAATAATCTCCGCCTTCCTTTTCTTTTGTGGGTGAACCGGCGACAACAAGCAATTTATTTTCTTCCGGATGGATCAGGAAAAGGCAACTGCGGCGGCAGTGGGTTATTTCAGTAATCATAGCCATAATTTCATCCAGAACCCAGGCATCCTGTCGAGTATTCTGCAGCATGACCGTAATCTGCAGCAGGGAAAGATATTCATTGCAGTCAAGATTCCTGCTGTATTGGGACGGGAATATCTGGGCCAGCAGCCCTTTGCGAAGCAGAGCGGCATTGACTACCCCCATTTCAATCAAGATGTCACCCAGGCAGCGGTTATTCAGTCTGTTTTGCAGCAGCCAGCTCAATAGTCGTTTACGGGGATGTTGCGGGGGACGGGGAGGGTTATCCCGGTTTTCCGCTGCCTGACGGCTTAAAGCCTCCTGGATATGGTCGGGAGAAACCAGGCCAAGCTCCTCGAGAATTTCGCCCAATCGCCGCCAATGAAGACGTTTAGAAAAAAAATGGGCCGAAAGATTGGCGGCAATATTTTCCTGGTAAGGATTGCGGCCATTGCCGAAAAACGGCACCAGATATTGCTCCATGCGGCCCAGCTCTTCCAGCCGGGGCAAGACGAAATTTTGATAAAAGGAGATTGTGCCGTTTAAGAGGTCGGAGAAACTTTTATATACCTTGATATTATTTTTTTTAAGCTTATCCGGATCGCTGAATTTATATGCTTCCTGAAATTCGACATACAGTTCCTTCAGGCTGTTGAGATAATCAACATCGGCCATCTGGGCCACCAGATCGGCGGCGGCAACCATACGGGCCATTATTCCTTTCTTGATGTCGGTAAAACGAGACAAATCCAGGGGTTTGTTAAAGTCGGTTATGGCAATTATGTCTACGCTGAGTTCAATAAATTCGGCGGGCCGGTTATTTGCTGCCAGGTATGACCGGGCCATCTCCATGCTGCGCCGGACGTGGCTGAAGGTATATTTACCGCCCTTGCCCTCCGGGTCGTTTCTATCCTTTATATAGCCGGCATCATGAAAAAGAGCGGCTGCCAGGCCGGCGGCGAATATCCGAGGCGGGATTCCGTCGGCCAGATTTGTCCTGTTCCACCCCGCAGCCATGCGGGCTGTGGCAAGGGCAACATCAAGGCTATGGCCCAGGGTATGATATCCTGTCCGGCAGGCCTGGTATTCCGGCCAGACGCCGGCAAAGAGATCTTGCCCGTCGGCAAACAGTTTTTGCAGTTTTGTTTGCCATTCCGGGTATTCGTCCTTGATTATGGCAAGGATTTGCTCTATTTTAATTGAATCTTTATTTGACATGGATGTAATTTAGGGCTCACTCAAAAATAAATTAGTAGAGATAAGGTGTAATATGGACATTTAGAGAAGTGATCTAATTGCATGCAACCAGAGGCGTAGCAGGTCTACGCCTCTGGATTACATAATTGCAGATCGCTTTTCTAAATGTTCAGAGTGCGCCTTAGAATGCGAAGTTATTTTTGAGTGAGCCCTTATCATACGGGAAAGGGCTGATTACTTTTAATCAATAGCTGTAACTGCTCACAGGGCACCGCATATTCGGAGTCGAAGTTTATGCCCTGTTTTTAAGGGTGCTTATCTGCGCCATCAGCCCGGTTTACGTATGACTAATACGCGGCACCGGTCTGATGACGAAAATCTATCGGAGTCTCCCTCCGGTCGCTTACCTGCACCCTGTAAAGAATTACAAATACTGAGATTTGCAATCATTAGGCGCTTACCCCATGAGTAGTTACCAATAGCTTATAATATGACGCGAATAACAGCAAACAAAAACATGCTGAAGATTTAAGGAGTTGAAATAAATGGGACAGACCATTACCGAAAAAATATTTGCCTCTCACCTGCGGGACAAGCCGACTGCCGAGAATGCTGTTCTTGATCTTGACGTGGTCATGTGCCATGAAATAACCACACCCATTGCCATTACCGATCTTATGGAAAGAGGCATGGATCGGGTCTTTGATAAAAACAGGATAAAAGCGGTTATAGATCATGTAACCCCCTCGAAGGATTCAAAAACCGCGACCCAGGCCAAAATTCTCCGTGACTGGGCCCGGCGGCACGGGATCAAGGATTTTTTTGATATCGGCGCCAATGGCGTCTGCCATGCCCTGTTTCCGGAAAAGGGCTTTATCCGTCCCGGTTACACGGTAATAATGGGTGATTCCCATACCTGTACTCACGGAGCATTCGGGGCCTTTGCCGCCGGCATCGGCACCACTGATCTGGAAGTCGGCATTTTAAAAGGGGTATGCACTTTCAGGCTGCCGCAAACCATGAAGATTGAAATTGTCGGCCGGTTAACGGACAATGTTTCCGCCAAGGATGTTATCCTTTATATAATAAAAGAACTGACCGTAAACGGCGCAACCGACAAGGTAATGGAGTTTGTCGGCCCGGTGGTGGACAAAATGAGCATGGAATCCAGGATGACCCTCTGCAATATGGCCATTGAGGCCGGGGCCACCTGCGGCGTCTGCCTGCCCGACCGGGTAACGGCTGAATATCTCTGGCCCTTTATCCGTGATGAGTATTCTTCCCTGGATGAGGCTGTGGCTGATTTTGCCGGATGGCATTCCGATCCTGATGCCGCTTTTGCGGAAACCCGCACTTTTGACGTTTCCTCCCTTGTTCCTCAGGTAACCTATGGCTTTAAGCCGGATGAGGTAAAGGATGTTACGGAAATGGCGGGAACAGAGGTTGACCAGATCTATATGGGCTCCTGCACCAATGGCCGGATTGAGGATCTGCGGGCCGCCGCCGCCCTGCTCCGGGGAAAAAAGCTGGCTGCCGGGGTGCGGGGGATTTTATCTCCGGCTACACCTGCGGTTTTTTCCCAGGCCAATGACGAGGGACTGCTCAAGATTTTCATGGAGGCTGGTTTCTGTGTGACCAACCCTACCTGCGGGGCCTGCCTGGGTATGAGTAACGGAGTGCTTGCTCCGGGCGAGGTCTGCGCCTCCACCACTAATCGTAATTTTAACGGTCGGATGGGCAAAGGGGGCATGGTGCACCTGATGAGTCCGGTGAGCGCAGTCGCGGCCGGAATTAATGGCTTTATTACTGATCCACGGACGATTAAAGGATAATCTCGGTTTGGCGAAAATATGATAGTCCGGACAAAATGAATAACCAGAGTATTACTCCTGAGATCCTGTCACAAAAAAACAAGAGGTTTCTATGAAAACATTTGGCGGTTCAGCCCTGATGCTGGACAGAAACGATATAAATACTGATGAAATTATTCCGGCCAAATATTTGACCGAGAATTCCAAGCCGGCCTTGAAGCCTTTTATTCTGGAAGATTTGAAACTGGATGGTTTTAATCCGGCAACGGATATTAATAATAAGGGCGTAATTGTTACCAGGAACAATTTCGGCTGCGGCTCATCGCGGGAACACGCGGTCTGGGTTTTTGAAGTCAATGAAATTAATGTGGTAATTGCCGAGAGTTTTGCCCGGATATTCCGGCAGAATATGTTTAACTGCGGCATGCCGGCCATTGAGCTGAAAAAAGAGGAAATAAACGATATCTTCACCCTGTCCGGGCCGGTGGAAATTGCTGTTGATCCGGAGAAAAATACGCTTACGGCAAAAGGAGACAGGGAGTTGACCTTTTCTTTTGACCTGAACCCCTTTGATCGTGACCTTGTTCTGGCCGGCGGCTGGCTGGCATACGCGGACAAAAAATATTGAAATAGCTGAAAATTCGTAACTTCTATATATGAACATTTACATTCAGTGCCGGGCGGAAGTTTTCCGTCTCCGGTGAGTAGTTACTCTGATCTCGTTGTCTCGCTTTGCTCGCTTGCCGATTCTTCAATAAGACCGCTAACTTCAGAAATTCCCTACTTTTGAAAAAATTACAAAAATTTCTCTGAAATTTATTCAAAATACTTTGCAACATAAAAAAATTATGTTAGGAACATTACAGGTTATTGTTTAATATTATTGCTTGCTGCTTTTCCACTTTTGCGGACTATAATTCCGGAAAAAAGAAATTAACCAGGCTCTCTTATGACGCCGACAAGAAGTCGAAAAAGAAACTTTCGGTTAACAGGTTAAAATTAAAGAGATAATTAATTTATTGTTCTTTAAGGTAATGGTATACGAATTGCTATAGTTTGTGAGTATTCTTTGACTGTAACTATTCAGGTATGTTTTAGCTGTGCCCGAACAGGCCGGCGCAGCATACTAATGCCATGTAAAACAGACTGCTCGGGGGTAGATGAAGCGCAGCTGAATATTTACAAATTAAGTAACTACTCACGGGGTAAACGTTCTAACTACGCTAACCTTGGTAATTGTAACTGTTTACAGG
>JANTGB010000219.1 GCA_024763115.1 Desulfobulbaceae bacterium
GTGCCGTAGATTTTCGTGATCAGGTCGGCGCAGCGTATTAGTCATACGTAAGCCGGACTGATCGCGGAAATATGCGGTACCCTGTGAGCAGTTACGTGAAATCTTTGCTATGTTTATCAACTAGTAATTTATTCCTTAAATGCTGAGAATATTTAAAAAAGAAATACAGTGGAGCTTGCATTTAAAACCAACCATATCCAAAACAAAATAAACCCTTTTTGTGACGGCCACATGACCGCGACACTTGCTACAAGAACAAGCCAAGTCAAAAGAGGGACTGCAAATGTAGCAAAAGGATCTCTTTTCGATCCTACCCAACCTTCCCATGTTGCGTCGACAGTATCAGCACAATGACTACGAATGAAACCTCCAATCCTTTTAATTCCGTAGTCTTCACCTAGTATAAACAGGTCAAAGCATATGGAAATGGCTGGCACGATATAAAGTACCAGGGTCAGGTCAATATCTTCTGGTAATTTTGCAGCTCCAACTGAAAATAGCGATCCAACAAAGAGGAATTTCTTAATATTGAACTCCGCTCTTCTTTTTTGGCTTTCGAGTTTCTCCTCATGCATCCTCTTTATAAATTCGGATTCACACCCCATTAGTTCGCACATAACTCATCTATAACGGCATTAAAAGTAGCACTGGGCCGCATGGCCCGGTTAACCTTTTCCTCGTCAGGCCGGTAATACCCGCCAATATCAATGATCCGGCCCTGGATATCGTTCATTTCTTTATTAATTTTTGCCTCATTATCGGCAAGCCTCCGGGCAACATCGGCAAAACGCGCCTTGATTTCAGCATTTTTATCCTGAGCCGCCAAAGCCTGAGCCCAATAAAGGGCCAGATAAAAATGGCTGCCTCGGGTATCAAGCTCCCCAACCTTGCGGGAAGGTGATTTTTCATTTTCCAGAAAAATGCCTATGGCCTGATCCAGGGTCTCAGCCAGAAGAGCGGCTGTTTCATTTTTAAAGGTTACGGCAATATGCTCAAAAGAAGGGACAAGGGCGCAGAACTCGCCAAGTGAGTCCCAGCGCAGATGGCCTTCGGCCAGAAACTGCTGAACGTGTTTCGGCGCAGAGCCTCCGGCCCCTGTTTCAAACAGGCCGCCGCCGTTCATCAGCGGGACGATTGACAGCATTTTGGCACTGGTGCCCAGCTCTAGAATGGGAAAGAGATCAGTGAGATAATCACGCAGGACATTACCGGTGATCGAGATGGTGTCCTCACCTTTTCTGGTTCTGGCAAGGGATTCACGCATTGCCTCAACCGGCTGGAGAATACGAATATCAAGCCCGCTGATGTCGTGGTTCGCCAGGCAGGCATTTACCCTGGAAATCAGCTCTGCGTCATGAGCGCGGTTTTCGTCCAGCCAGAAAAGCGCCGGGCTGCCGGTGGCCCTTGCTCTGGAGACGGCCAGCTTGACCCAGTCCTGAATCGGCGCATCCTTGGTTTGGCATGATCTGAAAATATCGCCTTTTTCCACCTTCTGTTCCAACAGGATATCTCCTGTATCACTATCGACAATACGAATAGTGCCGTTTGCCGGAGACTCAAAGGTCTTGTCGTGGGAACCATACTCTTCCGCCTTCTGCGCCATCAGGCCGACATTGGAGACACTGCCCATGCCGGCCGGGTCAAAGGCTCCGTTTCTCCGGCAGTCTTCCACTACTTCCTGATAGATTGTGGCGTAGCATCTGTCCGGAATCATGACTATGGCATCATGCAGTCTGCCATCCGGACCCCACATCCTGCCGCCGTCGCGGATGACCACCGGAACCGAGGCGTCAATAATGACGTTATTGGGGGCATGAAGGTTGGTTATGCCTTTGTCGGAGTCCACCATGGCCAGTTCACAGTTGGTTTTATACACTGCCTTGATATCCGTTTCTATTTCCTTTTTCAGCTCCGGCGGCAGGCTTTCTATTCCGGCATAGAGATCAGACAGGCCGTTGTTGACATTTACCCCCGGTTTTTTAATAACAGCGTCATATTTTTCAAAAACATCCTGGTAAAATACGGAAACGCAATGGCCGAACATAACAGGATCAGAGACCTTCATCATGGTAGCCTTAAGGTGCAGAGAGAGCAGTATCCCGTCCTTTTTAGCCTGGTCGATCTGTTCGGCATAAAAGGCGCGCAGGGCCCGGACATTCATAACTGAGGCATCAATGACCTCACCGGCCTGTAGAGGAATCTGTTCTTTTAAAATCGTTATTTTGTCGTCATCGGCAACGAATTCAATTTTTGCGTTACATTCTTTGCCGATGGAGATGGATTTTTCGCTGCCGTAGAAATCGCCGCCGGTCATGTGGGCAACCCGGCATTTTGAATCATCCGGCCACTCTTTCATCATCTTATGCGGGTTTTTCAGGCCGAATTGTTTCACTGAAGCAGGCGCGCGACGGTCGGAATTTCCTTCACGCAGCACCGGGTTCACCGCGCTGCCCAGCACCCCGGCAAAGCGGGCCTGCAGTTCTTTTTCCGTCTCGGTTTTCGGCTCGTCCGGATAATCCGGGATATCGTATCCCTTGTCCTGGAGTTCCTTAACAGCCTTTTTTAACTGGGGAAGCGAAGCACTGATATTGGGCAGCTTGATTATATTTGTCTCCGGCAGCTTGACAAGTCTGCCGAGTTCGCCCAGGTAATCAGGTATTTTCTGTTCATCGGTAAGGTTATCCGGGAAGTTGGAAATAATTCTGCCGGACAAGGAAATGTCCTTTTTTTCTATTGTCAGACCCGTACCCCTGGTGTATGCCTGGAGGATAGGCAGTAAAGAATGCGTGGCCAGGGCCGGAGCCTCATCAACCTTTGTATATATAATCTGTTGTCTGGTCATATTTTTCCTTATTTCAGTATTAAAGTAACGTGACTACTCACCGGCAAGCGCCTTAATTGCGCTAATCACCGTATTTGTATCTGGTTCCGAGGTGCAGGTAAGCAACCATCAAGAGACTCCGGGAGGTTTTAGCGATCAGGCCGGTGCAGGATATCAGTTACATGCAAAACAGCCTGATCAGAAAGATCTGTTCCCATATGAGCAGTTACGTATTTTTCAGTAAGCTCTTAGCCTTTAGCATATACGGTTCCGAATTGCAATTACCATGGCTTTAATTAATATTGAATCAGCTGTAAAACATGTGCGGATTTTACTGAAGGTTATCGTAAATTTGGTGCCTTGGTGAACGGTTATAAAAATTTTAACAAATGTTATTTGTCGGCAATTTTTCAGTTATGAAAAAACAGGAATTTACCAGGTCTTATCTTCAATAATATTCCCATGAGCAGAAACGACAACCTGGCGAATTTTGATCTCGGCTCCTGAATTTTCCAGGGCTTTTTTGATGATCTGCACCATTGATCCGCAGCAGGGAACTTCCATGATCAGAATGGCCAGGGAATTGAGCTTGCAGGTTTTGAAAATTTTACTGAATCGGTCAACATAAAAAGGCTGGTCGTCAAACTTGGGACAACCCATCATTACGACCCGGCCCTTAATAAAATTCTGCTGGATACCGGCATAGGCTATTGCTGTACAGTCTGCGGCCACCAGCAGGTCACAATTTTCCAGGAAAGGGGCGGATGGCGGAATCAGACGAATCTGGACGGGCCAGTGAGAAAGGGCTGAACCTGTGACCGCAGACGGCTCATTAGCCGCCTGACAGGATGAAGCAGGTTGCAGGATCTTCAACCGGGCTGAAGGGCGGGAATGGGCCGATTCTTTTTCCTGTTTTTTCTTCTCAGCCAGAAAAATTTCAACAGCCTTTTCATCAAATTCCTCTGTAAGCCTTTCGACTATCTTAAGGGCACCGGTTGGACATGAGCCCAGGCAGGCGCCCAGGCCGTCGCAAAGTTTATCTGCTACCAGTCTTGCCTTGCCGTCAATGATCTGCAGTGAACCTTCAGCGCAGTCAGGCACGCACTGACCGCAGCCGTTACACAGTTCTTCGTCTATTTCAATTATTTTTCTTAATTTTTTCATAATAGTAAACCTCGTCAAAAAAGTTACGTTTTTATGCTGTCTGTCAGCTGTTTACATATATCATAATCAAAGTTAACAGCTAAGTCCTTGACTTACATCAAGACAATCGGTAAATATTCACGGGGATAGCGGTTAATTTCCATTAACCACAGTGTTTGTAATTAGTTACAGGGTGAAGGTAAGCGATCAGGGGGAAAATCCGGGAGATTTTTGCGCTCAGGCCGTCTTGTATAGCGCCGGTATGCTGCACCGGCCTGAACGAACACGGCTAAAGCACATCTGAACAGCTACAGCACAGTGGTTCAGGTAATTTTTAGCCCTTTGCTTAATAGTTTCTCGTTGTTTTTTAAAAAAATAAAAAATTAAAGGAACCTTTTACCTGAGGCTATGTCTTAATATTAAAAGCAGTCATAATTTTAATATAAAATATGACTTTCTTTTTCATTTCTTCTCTCTCCTTACCAGGTTCCTAGGTTGGAAACTGGGCAGAAAGAGCCGGTGTCTGATCAACACCGGCTTTTTTTGTTTACGCGGCCTGAATTATTAATTGCTCAACCAGGTAAATTATCCTGTATTAAGGGCTCACTCAAAAATAAATTAGTAGAGATAAGGTGTAATATGGACATTTAGAGAAGTGATCTAATTGCATGCAACCGCAGGCGTAGCAGAGCT
>JANTGB010000220.1 GCA_024763115.1 Desulfobulbaceae bacterium
TGCTTCGAAGTCCCAAACGAACGAATCTAAGGCACTGGTAAACACTTACAGGACTGAAGGTTATCGTAAATTTGGTGCCCTGGTGAACGGTTACAAAAATTGAGGGGCTCACTCAAAAATAAATTAGTCGAGACAAGATGTAATATGGGCATTTAGAGAAGTGATCTAACTGCATGCAATCGCAGACGTAATTTAAGTAAGCTACGTACCGGGATTGCATAATTGCAGATCGCTTTTCCAAATGTTCAGATTGCGCCTTATAATGCGAAGTTATTTTTGCGTGAGCCCTAAGACTTGCCCGGTCCGAGCTTCACCATTATGGCGTCGAGAAGTTACTTAACCTCTTCAAAATCAGCATCGACCACATCATCATCCTTGCCGCCCGTCGACCCGCCGGCTTCGCCTCCACCGGCTGCTCCACCGGCCGCTCCAGCTCCTGCCGCCCCGGCATCACCGCCAGGCTGCTGCTGACTGGCCTGGGAATACATAATTTCAGCCAGTTTGTGCGAGGCCTGGGTCAACTCCTCCGTGGCCTGTTTGATTGACTCAAGATTATCTCCTTCCAAGGCTTTTTTCAGTTTTTCTATCCCGCTTTCAACCTTGCTTCTGGTTTCGGCATCAACCTTGTCGCCCACTTCTTTCAAGCTCTTTTCCGTGGCATAAACCAGGGAATCACCATTATTCTTGGCTTCAACGAGCTCTTTACGTTTCTGATCTTCCTCGGCATGAAGTTCAGCGTCCTTCTGCATCTTTTTAATCTCATCCTCGGAAAGACCGCTGGAGGCGGTAATTTTGATGGACTGCTCCTTGCCGGTACCCATGTCCTTGGCGGAAACATTTAGAATACCATTGGCATCAAGATCAAAGGTCACCTCAATCTGCGGTACCCCACGCGGAGCAGGAGGAATATCTGTCAATTCAAATCGACCGATTGTCTTGTTATCCTGGGCCATTTCTCTCTCGCCCTGAAGAACATGAATTGAGACTGCAGGCTGATTATCCGCCGCAGTTGAAAAAACCTGGCTTTTCTTGGTGGGCACAGTGGTATTTTTTTCAATGAGTTTGGTGGTAACCCCGCCCAGAGTCTCAATCCCAAGCGACAGAGGAGTTACGTCAAGCAACAGCACATCCTTGACATCACCCTGAAGAACACCGCCCTGAATTGCAGCGCCGACCGCGACGACCTCATCGGGATTAACACCTTTATGAGGTTCCTTGCCGAAAAATTCTTTCACCTTTTCCTGCACTTTGGGCATCCGGGTCATACCTCCGACCAGAATAACCTCATCAATGTCGGAGGCGGAAATTCCGGCATCTTTCAAGGCTGTCTCGCAGGGATGGACAGTGCGCTCAACCAGGTCTTCAACCAGGGTTTCCAGCTTGGCCCGGCTCAGTTTGATGTTCAAATGCTTGGGTCCTGAGGCATCTGCCGTAATAAAGGGCAGATTAATCTCGGTTTCCATGGTGGTGGAGAGTTCCATTTTAGCCTTCTCAGCCTCTTCCTTCAGGCGCTGAAGAGCCATTTTGTCCTGGCGCAGATCAATTCCCTGGTCACGTTTAAACTCATCCGCCAACCAGTTGACGATCCGCATATCAAAATCTTCACCACCAAGAAAGGTATCGCCGTTGGTTGATTTAACCTCAAAAACACCATCACCGATTTCCAGGATGGAAACATCAAAGGTTCCGCCGCCCAGATCAAATACGGCAATTTTTTCCTCACCTTTCTTGTCCAGTCCATAGGCCAGGGCCGCAGCAGTAGGTTCATTGATAATTCGCTGCACATTAAGTCCGGCAATCCGTCCGGCATCTTTAGTGGCCTGACGCTGACTGTCGTTAAAATAGGCCGGGACAGTAATAACCGCGTCTGTTACGCCCTCCCCAAGATATTCTTCGGCAGTCAGTTTCATCTTGGTTAAAACCATGGCTGAAAGCTCGGCCGGAGTATATTTTTTGCCCTCAACCTCGATTACAGCCTCACCGTTATTACCCTCAACAATACTATAGGGGCTGATTTCCACACTCTTTTTTACCTCGGCATCAGTGAACTTACGGCCGATTAATCGTTTCATGGCAAACAGGGTCTTAGTTGGATTGGTAACTGCCTGACGCTTGGCAACCTGACCAACTAACCGCTCATTACTATCAGAAAAAGCAACAATCGACGGTGTTGTCCGGTTGCCTTCAACATTGGCGATAACTTTCGGCTCACCACCTTCCATTACGGCAACACATGAATTTGTGGTTCCGAGATCTACTCCTATTATTTTTCCCACGGCAATTCTCCTTATCTATAAAATTAAAATTTTAATGGTATTATTAGTCAGTTCCCTTTGAGACTACTACTTTAGCAGCCCTTAATAAGCGATCTTTATACATATAGCCCTTTTCATATTCAAGCAAGACATGATTTTCCGGCACCTCATCATTTTTTTCAGTAGCCAGAGCCTCATGAAAATTCGGATCAAATGGTTTTTTCACACTGTCAATCCCCTGTAAATCAAATTTTTCCAGGGTGGCCACAAGGCCTTTATAAGTCATCCGGACACCTTCAAGGAAATCAGCTACATCACCGCCCTTTTCTCCCTGCTCAAGCGCACGTTCCAGATTATCGATACTGGGAAGTAACTGTCTCAGCAATTCTTCCTCTGCGTACTTAAGCAGAGTTGATTGTTCCCGGTTGATTCTCCTTTTATAATTTTCAAATTCAGCGGCCAGTCTCAAGTATTTATCATTACATTCCGCTGCTTCGCTGCGAGCCTTTTCCAACTCTGAAAACTGATCATCACTATCATCAGGGTTAACATCTTCCTTGCCCTCAGCAACTTCTTCATTTTTAATGTCTTCTATTTTAATATCCTGCTTTGCCACCAGTAATTCTCCATTTATTGATATCAGGTTAAAACAACCCCCAGGAAGACTGCCTGCCCCTCAAAGAAAATCAAAACAGCTTAAAATCCAATCAGCCCGGCCATCTGTGAGTGGAACAATAAGTATGCTCCTTTTCGGTGTCAAGCCGGGAACAAGCCTTTATAGAATTAAAAACAAATTAATTTATATCAGGTAATAACTTGATTTCACGAAAACTATTTTGCTAAACTTTAAAGATATTCACTCATCCCTTTGCCGATAATTTAACCAGGGAAAAATCATGCTGAAAAAAATAATACTTTTCCTGTCCTTTCTTCTGCTTTGCAGCCCAAGTTTCAGTAGGGCGGATATGCGACCGGTTCCGAAAATCCGGGCCGGCATACCGCCTTTTGACATACTGCACAAAATTCTGGCAAGCAGCCGGGAGAGTCGAGCCCCGGCAATTAAAACAACCGACAGCGGCCCCTGGATAACCTGGCTGGCCGACGCCGATACCCGTCTGCAGTCGCAGCAGATTTTGCAAAATCCGATTCAAAAACTTTTTGCAGTGCGCAACATGGGTAATCAGCTGGAAGTTTCTCCCGGTCTGGTAGATTACGGCGTTCGCTTTCTTCATACTCCGGTATTATTAATAACTGCTCCGAACAACAGCAGGGCCATTGAATTCTTCTTTACTGATTATAATTTCCTGACCCCGGAAATCAGAAAGAACATTGATCATCTCCGCCCGGCTCTAACCAGTCCCAAACTGAAGGGAAAAAGCGCTGAAAAGCCGATGGAGCATCTCGATTTTGTTGAGGCAAATATTGATTACCAGGTTCAACAGGCTGTTCTCCGTTATGAAGACAGGCTTAAAAACGGCAGACTTGTAATTATAGGGGCGGTTTTTGACCTGGATAATAAATATGGGCGAGGAAAAAACAGACTTATTCTTATAAATATAAATGGAGAAAAAAACGGAAAAAAATTACGTAGAGCAAGAATGACAAAAAAGCTGGACGGCAAACTGCTGAAATTTGTCGGCCGGGAGAGAAGGATTTAAATTATCAGTGAATAAACAGCACCTTAAACGTGAAAACGACGTCTACTTATAAGGAATTGGCAAAAAACAAAATGATGAGGTAACTACTCATGGGGTAAGCGCATAATGAGTTCAAACTGGAGTATTTGTAACTGGTTGCAGGGTGCGGGTAAGCACCCTTAAAAACAGGGCATAAACTTCGACTCCGAATATGAGGTGCCCTGTGAGCAGTTACGTGATGAGTTGAGATGATCAACAAAATACACTCGATTTTTCAACAACCGGTTCTTGCTGTAGTCGCTTCATGGTTCGGTATTTAACATAGTGTCCAGGGTAAGCGCCAAAGCAAACATGTTTGACTTACCTCCGGTTCCAGCCGGTAAACGATCTTGACGGCCCCAAAAATCAGCCATAAAATCATTGATGACTACGTTGCTGCGTAGGCAGCTTAATAATTTTTCGTGAAACTTTAGGGCTCACTCAAAAATAAATTAGTAGAAATAAGGTGTAATATGGACATTTAGAGAAGTGATCTAATTGCATGCAACCGCAGGCGTAGCAGGGCTACGTTGAGGATTGCATAATTGTGATCGCTTTTCTAAATGTTCAGATTGCGCCTTAGAATGCGAAGTTATTTTTGAGTGAGCCCTAAGGAGCTCAACATCAGCAAAAACATAAATTTGGGGAATTGGAATTATAGCATTGCTCCTACTCATCTTCTCAAAGAAATTCATTTGAATGCATGG
>JANTGB010000221.1 GCA_024763115.1 Desulfobulbaceae bacterium
GTTAACATATTGATCTAACGTTTTTTTAGTATCCTTTAAGCACTTTATGGTAAAATAAGTTTTTGCGAAACCGTTAAACAATATCATCCTTAATAATTCGGCTGTCAAAAATACGCTGACTTTTCCGTTCGGAACAAGGCAGAGAGCCATATTACCGCACATCAGCCTCGACCGTTACCATAAGCTGTTTTTTGATTTGATGCACGATTTCTTTACCCAGCTCCAGCCGCCGTGTTCTGTCGCACTGTTCACCATGCTCAACCACCAGCCGCATGGAATCGCGGCCGCTTTTTTCATCCCTGGTTAGATGCGCCTGATATTCCGAACCAAGACCGGGAATTTCGGAAAGACTGTGTCAGCTGTGTTAAAGGTTATAGATGACATCTGGAAAACAAAGCGTGTTAGTAACTACTCACCGGGTAAGCGCCTTAATTGCGCTAACCACCATAATCGTAACTGATTACAGGGTGCCGGCAAGCGACCGGCGGGAGACTTCAGGTAAGCGCAGACTCAGGGAGATTTTTGCAATCAGATCACTTCACTCCGGATGCCGTTATTTTACACCATCTTTAAATCTTTTCCAGCCGGTAAGATTTTTATTTACGGTAAACAGGGTCTTAATTGCCAATAAAATTGTAATAAATAAGAGTCAACCACTTGTTACTTTATCGTTTTCCCGGATAAGAAATTTTGTAAAACAAGGGAAAAAACAACGCCGAAACAGCTTTTTTTTATTTTTTTTGAAATTATTTTCCCTATATCTGCATTAAGATATTTGCTCCAGCTTGATTTTATGTTATGTAAAACGTGTTAAAAATGAATGGCTCTTCATAATTTGCCGACTTATTAACTTTATTTTTGCTGAAAAGCTATCTATGGCTTGTGGCTGTAAATTGTATAAACTTATTATATAATGCGGCATACTTACAGGTTTATTGCCGTCAACAGACGGTTAATTATAGTTTTTAGAGACTACCTCAACTAATTTTTTATCTTAACAAGGGGGTAAAAGAGGAAAATTGTCAATAAATAGAGGTTTAACTTAGGGGAAAGGTGTTTGAAACAGGAACCGAAATGTTGTTGTTTTTCAGCTGTATTGAATTTCGCTTACATCTTTCGGGCTGTGGAAAAAGGTATGGAGCATTTCACCTGGCTTCATGAATAATCAGATGCCGTAATGGAGTGATGAGTATGAAGAAAAAAAGTCTTTTGGTTTATGGTCTTTCGGCCATGTGCCTGTCCTTTGCATTGCCGGGTCCGGTGGCGGCGGTAAGCAATGAATCGTGCATGGAATGTCATAGTGACGATTCCCTGGAACGCGATGCGTCAACCGGGCACTTAGCCAGTCTGTTTGTAGATATTGAAAAATTTAATGCTTCAGTACACAATTTTGATGAAGAATCATGTGTCGGCTGTCACAATGCCATCGAGGAGCTTGATTGGGATAGTGATGTCCCTCATCCGGTTGATATGCCGAATCCTGATTGCGCTGAATGCCATGATGAAACGGTTCCAGCCTGGGCCGGCAGTGTTCATGCTGAAGCAGATATCACATGTTATGACTGTCATAATTATCATGCCCCGGTGCAGCTTGCCGGAAGACAGACTGTGGCAATGATGCGGGAAGAGGTTTGCGGCAAATGTCATGATGCCGGTGCTTCTCATGACTGGCTGCCCCAGAAAGAGGTGCATTTCAGTACGGTTCAATGCACAGTCTGTCATGCTCCGGAAGATGGAAGCCATGTCAGCTTCCGTCTTTATGATGTTACGGAAAACAGGTTTCTGAGTGGTAATGAAATTATGACCGGGCTGCAGATATCCGGTAGTTTCATGGCCAATTTTGATACTGATGGCGATGGGGTGATCAGCCCTGCCGAATTCCAGGATTTCGGCGAAAAATTACGAGAACGTAGATTTACCACGGATATCAGAGCCGAATTGAATTCCGACGACGGCCCCATGGCCCATAAGATTGTTGCTGCCGGCGCTATTAGTGATTGTGAAATCTGCCATTCCGGTGATTCCGCTCTCTTTGCCGATGCCAGGTTTGAACTGACCTCTGCCGATGGCGAGGTTGAGTTTGCTCCTGTAAACGGCAAAGCAGCCGCCAATTATTATGTGGAAGATTTTTACGCTTTGAGTGCGACAAGGGTTACCTTGCTTGATATTATCGGCGCATTGCTAATTATCGGCGGTTTTGGCGTTGTAATTCTTCATTCAGGCGCCAAGAAGTTTACCAAGCCTTTGCGCGAGAAAAGAAAAGCAGAGCAATCTCACTGATTAAGGAGGTGAAATAATGTCACACGAAAATATGGAATATGTACATCCTCTGCCGGTCAGAATCTGGCACTGGGTTAATGCCGCAGGTTTTGTTTTGCTGGTGCTTACCGGATTTCAAATTCGTTTTGCCGAGAGTCTGGGTTATATGTCTTTTGATTCAGCCGTGACCCTCCATAACTGGGTTGGGATCACGGTAATCTTCGATTATTTTCTCTGGTTCCTTTATTATTTCGGTTCCGGTAAGATCAGAATTTACTATCCCGATCTTGCTACATTTATCCCCAGGATGATTCGTCAGGCCAGATATTACGGCTACGGCATTTTTATCGGCGATGAAAATCCCCACCACATGACAGCTGAAAACAAATTTAACGCCATGCAGCAGAAGGCCTATATAATGCTTATGTTTGTCATGGTTCCCCTGCAGCTGATTACCGGTCTCTGTCTCTGGGACATGACTCAGTATGGCGACTTGATTGCCAAAATGGGCGGCCTGAAAGTTGTTGATACCATTCACGTTTTCCTGTTTTATTTTTTCGCGATTTTCATGGTCGTGCATGCCTACCTGGCAACTTTAGGACATACTGTTTCAGCTCATTTTGTTGCCATGTTTACCGGCTGGGAAGAGCATCATTGATAACTGGTGATATTTAATAACAAACGATTTATATCGAGGAGATAGATATGGCAGGATATGTTAAGCTTCCACCGGATAAGTTAATGGAAGAAAGTGAGTTTTTGAGTGGAGTTGCAGTACGGGTTAAGTACCTGGCTTTGTATTTTGTTATAGGTGGAGCCGGGATGTTCAGTGTCTGGGGCGCAATGGCTGTGCTGGCGGATATCTGTAAATCAGGCAATCCTCTCAATTGGGCAAGATTTTGGATTAACTGGCTTTTCGGCCCGGTTATTTAAGTTACCAATAAGGTAGCTTTTCAGGCAGGGGTGAAAAACTACTACAACCACTGCCTTGTAACTGTTCAGAGGTAAGCAAACGAAGTGAGACTTCGTTTGCTTTAGCTGTGCGTGATAAGGCCCGGCGCAGCATAAAGCCGCCGCTATGTAAGACAGACTTATCGCGTGCAGATGAAGTGCAGCTGAATAGTTACCCAATAAAAAATATATAGCAGGTTTAAAAAAGTCGCAGGAAGTCGTGAATGACTCACTGCGGCTTTTTTTTGTTTTCTACCCCAGTTTCATACTGATATCCTGCAGGGTATTGGCAGTTACATGAAATCGTTTGGCTATTGATTTTATCTGACTGAGCAATTCCTTATGCTTGAACATCAGGTGGATATCATTGCCTTCGGCCACCAGGCTCATGGCCTGCACATAAGTTTCCGTTACCAGATGAGCCATGGTTCTCGCCTCTTCAGCCTTATTGCAGATCACTTCCATTTCATTATGGTGCAGAGCGGCAAAGCCCTGGGCCAGTAAGTCGGCGCAGTCCCGCAGCTGCCGCATGATTTTTTTATATTCTTTCAGGTCGGTAATTCCATATGCCGTACTTTCCATAACCAGATGCTTTATGCTGATAAGCACCCAGTCCAGATGAGTTATGACCCTGAATATTGCCTCGCGATCCACCGGAGTAATAAAGGCCCGGCTCAAGTCGCCCATGTTGCGATTTTTTAAAACAGTAGCCTGGTTTTCATTGTTTAAGATAGCTGCGCAGGCCTGTTGGTCTCCTGATGCGAAGCAACGATAAAGATCGTGGGTAGCTTTTCTGGTCGCCTCGCTCTGTTCCTGCAATTCTTTAAAAAAATCAATTTCTTCCGGCAAAATATATTTTTTCAGCAACTGGATAAAGCTCATAACATCCCTCGCAAGTACATCAATATCATAGTAAAAAAAGCACCGATCAGGGCTGAAACCGGCAAGTTGAAAAGCCATCCTTTAACTATATTGACAGCCGTTGCCCAGTGGACATGACGTGGCCTTTCCCGGGCGCCGACCCCCAGCAGAGTAGAGGTTACGACCTGGGTAGTAGAGGTCGGGGCGCCGATAGCTGTTGCGGCGGAGATAACCAGGGCCGAACCTAACTGGTCGGCAACTGAGTGAATATTACGTATTTTATAAATGCCGAATCCCATGGTTTTGATAATGGACCAGCCGCCAAACAGGGTTCCCATGGTAATGGACAGGGCACAGAGAATAATAACCCAGTCGGGAATAATAAACTGCTGAGAATGGCCACTGGTATAGAGCAGCATGCCGATGACGCCCATGCCCTTTTGCGCGTCATTGGTGCCGTGGGTAAAGCCCAGGCCGGCTGTGGTAAAATATTGACAGATTATAAATAGTTTTCTTCCTTTAAAGGTGACCCGGCGCAGGAGACG
>JANTGB010000222.1 GCA_024763115.1 Desulfobulbaceae bacterium
CCCTTAGAATTAATTTTCGTGTTTTTTATGGCAAGAAATTGAAAACTTTCTTTGAAATAAACAACTTGCATCTACTGTTAAGGGACTTATCCTAAGACCCCTGAGGTTTTCTTCCACTTTAGTGGGTTAGGGATATAAGCGCCTAAATGTTAATATTGGGCCTTAGAATGTGAAGATATTTTTGAATGAGCCACTAAGGAAAAACGCTTACAGCATAAGAGGTTAAGACTGGTAAAAGCAATACTCTAAGCTCTTGAGACCATTACCCTTAAATTCTGATTTTATCTCTTTACTCGCGTAAATCATCATAGAGCTCTTCCACGGTTTCATAAAACACATCAGTACCCAGGGAAAAATGAAGAAAAATATTGTTTAGCCGGTCGGGAATATAAGGAAAAAGTTTCTGCAGGTTGACAATTCTATTTTTTGACAGCAGGGAATAATCGCCATCAACAATTTCTGCCATTGCCGCTTCGCCCATACCGGGATCGGCCAGCACATCACGGGCATAGAAATTGCCACGCCCGCACAGGTAAATAAGAATATTGCCCAATTCATATAAATCCAGAGCAAAGGGCTTTTCCGCCAGATAAAAATCATAGTCAAAATCAATCCAGCGATACAGCCCCGTATCCCATTCAACATAGATATGATCGCGGCGAATATCACCGTGACGAAAGCCGTTCTTGTGGAGAAAAGCAATTCCCTGAACACATTTCAGGAATTGTTCCATGATTCCCGGCAGTTCAGTATGGAAATATTCTTCATGGGATAATTTGCTGCGCTGCACAACCTTATCCAGCCTGCTGCCGCCGATAATATCAAGAATCCGCACCAAGTTGCCGGCCTCGTCCAGGGCAGCCATGCCCTGCATGAAATGAGGCATACCCTGCGTGAGTTCAAGTATTCTGGCCTCTTTTTCAGGATTGCGGTAGCAGGGAATTGTGAACTGACCAAAGGTTATGTCAAAGGTCTCATGAAAGACCAGCTTGACAATATATTTTTCTCCGGTTGCCAGGTTTTCCACCCTGGGCACCCAGGGCTTTACCTGTTCATCAACCCCGAAGCGTCCCTCCCTGGTAAAGCCGGTTATCAGAAAATACCGTTCATCAACTATGATGACATCACCGTAATCAATTGCAGTAAAATTAGTCGTATCTTTAAATACCCTGGAAGGACGGCGCATACTGCGGCTGACCCGGTGCTCTTTCAGTTTTTTGGCAATTTCCGCCGGCAGAGCCTCTGTAGTCAGGTAGGAGCTCATTAACCGATCACCCAGACAGCAACATCCCTGCTGTGGTGGACAAGGGCATTGGAAATGGAGCCGAAAAGAAATTCTTCCGCCTTGGAAACGCCGCGTTTGCCCACGACTATTGTTCCATATTTTCCAGCCTCCTGGACATTAATTATGGTCTGGCTGATGGTGGCATGATCAGCCATTCTACATTCACTGCTGATTGCCTGCTTTCTGATCCCGTATTTCTGTAAAATAGCCAGGGCCCCGGCAAAAATATCAGCTGCTTCCCTTTCTCTGGCTGCCTGATACTCGGGTAGGGATTTGCCGGAGGCATAATAACCAGGCGGCGGTTCCGGATAAATATGGAGCAGACATACATTTAAATCTTTTAAGTTACCGGCGATGTCACCGATGTACTTAACTGCTTTTTCCGAAGTCGGAGTGTCATCTACGGCAACAAGAATTTTTTGCCGGTTATTCATTGTTTTTCTCCGCCAGAAGTTTAATCAGTTCAGTCATAGTCTGCTGGGTGGGGGCCGTAATGCCCTTTTTCAGACCAAAATCCGCCAGTGCTCCGCACTGGGCCTCTATTTCCGTTCGTTTACCGTTTAAGACATCCTGGAGCATTGAGGAAAGATTATTTTCCGTCCGCCGGCAGGCATCAAAAAGGATCTGATAAAGATCAGGAAAGACAAGATCAATTGCCTGGGCCTCGGCTACCCGGCGACCCTCGTCAATCAGTCGTTTCATCAGGGTGATAGACTCCATGGATTCAAGAAGCCGGCCATTTTTAACCCGGAGAATTGCCGACAGACTGTTAATTGCCGAATAAACTATAATCTTACACCAGAGCCGGCCCAGAAAACGGTGAACCGGCGTACAGGTCAGGTCAGCCTCAGTCAGCATGGCGCTTATGTCGGTCAGCCTTTTACTCATCCGGCCGTCAAGCTCACCCAGGTATGTTTTGCCCCATCCCCCCAGCCTGACTATGCCGGGACCAAGGGCGGCGGCAGCCATGAAGGTAAAACCGCCGATTATGTGTTGCGGGTCGATCAACCTTTTTATCTGCTCAATATTGCCCAGTCCGGTCTGCAGGGTGAGTACGGGGGTTTCCTGCTTAACCAGATGAGATACACCCTGAACTGCGGCCAGAGTAGCAAATGATTTGACCGCCAGGATGAGCAGATCACATTTTTTGATTTCCCTGCCTTCGCTGACCGCTTTGGCCTTAACAAATGATACGGCATCAGGATCAACAGCATCTGCCTCCATGAAACCTATGCCCCGGCTATTAATAGCCTCAACCACTTCTCTCATGGGCTCAACAAAGATGATCTCATGGCCGCTGCGGCTCAGGTAAACGCCAAAAAGACGACCAATTGCCCCGGCCCCGATAATTGCTATTTTCATGATCAGGCTCCTCGTCCGAAATCAGAATTATCTATCCTGATGATCTTTCTCTTCCACTGATTGAATTACTGTTTCCTTTTGGTAACTGCTCACAGTTACAAATACAGTGACCGGCGACGTAATCGCTGCCCCGTAAACACTTTCCAGTTAAGATATAACTGTTACATTACATGCCGAAATTATCGGCAAATTCCTCCAGATCACCAGAGGTAAAAACCTCATTATCAAGTTCTGTAATAAATTTAATCAGATCAAGCCCATCCACATCATTATCAACATCCAGACCAAAATTAAATACGGGTTGACTTGTGACGACAACCGGGTCGGTAGCCGCACGAAATTCTACCAGATTTATCAGACCGTCATTGTCGAAATCATCGCCGCTATTGTTAACAAATGGATCTAGACCATAATAAATTTCCCAATCATCCGCCAAGCCATCGGCATCACTATCATCCATACCTGGAAAAATAATAAAATCCAGCCACGCCCTGTCTGCTCCCGCAGAATTGCTCTCATCCTTAATGTATTGCCACTTGAAGCTGTGCATTCCGGCTGTTACCGGGTACACTGCCTCAGTATAATTAATCTCACCCGACCAGGAGTCCTGCTCGACTTCATCAATATAAAAAACAAGCCTGTCTCCTTTCTCCGAATCAATTGCAAACCGGAAACTTATCCGACCGCCCTGGGAATACATATTTATCTCGAGCGAGCTTTGCTGACTGTCATTTAAAACCGGACTCTCAGCCGAATAAACCCCAAAGAAAGGATTGTTGTCTGAAATTGTCCAGGGCCTTGAATCATTGGAAAACCAGGGCAATTGGGAAAAAGTACCTGTTTCAAAACCGTCAAATGAGCTGGACAGGCGAAATGCCAGTGAGGATACTGGGTGTTCTTTTTGAAACTCTACCCATTGCGGGACATCATTTACATATTGCAGGTACTGAGGAGGAGCGCCAAAAAAATTCTCTTCTATCAAATCTGTTGTAGAAAAATATGAGTCACTTTCCGACCATTTGGTAAAACTCCAGAAAGGCGATCCGCTGATGCTGCCCCCGTCAACAGCCTTTAAGCCGATCCAGTAAATTTTCCCGGCTTCCAGGTGCACCTCTGTTTCCAGTTTAAAAGAGCATTGTTCCAAATTTTCTTCAGTATTAATAACTCTACGGGTGAGGTTGGAGGCAAGACCTGTTGCGATGGGATTGTAGATGGAATCAGGTACTCCGTTTATATCCTCAAAAAAATAATAACGGATCCAATAGTCCCTATTGTAGCTGTTGATCATCCAGAACTGTATGCTGTTGATCATGGAATCCGTAGTTAAGGCAAAGTCATCAGCATAGATGGTGTTATGTATGGTCAACGCATCCAGGGTTGTGTAATCTCCCATATCATAAACAACATTCGCCCGGCAGGCAGTATTTTGCACAATCAGACATAAAATAATCAGCGTAATTAATTTTAAAATTTTCATTTGCAAAGCCTCATTGTTGTATTTACCATTATTTCATCGGAAATTCGGTAAAATAAAAGCTATGTATAGCCCTCCTTTGGCAAAAAGCTTTGTCAGGGTTAAAATGCTCTTACCAACCTGTAACCAGTTACAATTACAGGGGTTAGCGGAGTTAGGACGCTTACCCCATGAGTAGTTACACCAATACCTTTAAAAAAGTTACTAACCTGCTAACGTAGGAGTATGCTTAGATTTATCAGGATAAGCGCCTTGAAGTAAATAGCTGTAAACAGTTTCAAAATTACGTCTTTAATTTTTTTATAACAGCTTCTCAACAGTAAGGCACTAAAAAAATGACAACCAAAGAATAGTATATTCGGCTATCCTGGTCTGGGATCGGCTCCGCTCATGGCGAAAATATAAGCGTTCACCAGCACCTCATCTTTGCCCATTTCGGAGTCTACGCTTACCTGCCTGCTTGAATAGCA
>JANTGB010000223.1 GCA_024763115.1 Desulfobulbaceae bacterium
GCGCCGACCTGATCACGAAAATCTACGGCACCCTGTAACCAGTTACAATTACAGGGGTTAGCGAAGTTATAGCGCTTACCCCATGAGTAGTTACATCCAAATTACGGAAAGAATGATGTACTAACGCTCGGATCGCTCCTCAACGTTGCCCTATCCTCCGGGTGAGCAAGAGAAATTGCTGTCAACATTAATATTATCGTATTACGACTGTTTTTAAGAATCCAGATACAAACGAATATTCTCGGCAATTGTCTCAAAAATCATTCGGAATGTTTCCTCATCCCTTTCCAGTAATGTTATCCTGAATCCCTGAAGTTCCGTGGCAAAGGAAGAAAGCGGCACTACGCAGATGCCGGTCGCGGCCAGCAGATAATAGACAAAACGCTTATCCAGGGAAACGCCGGCGGCGCTGACCAGTTTTTCTACCTGGGTAGCCACCTCTTCTTTGGCAATGGGCAAGGTCTGCTGATGGTTAAGCACGCCCTCGGCAAATACCACGCTCATATAAAAAGCGCCGTTTGTCCGGTTAACCAGAATGCCGTCCACCTCTTTTAAACAATCATAGGCAATATTTGAGTAACGCTCATAGCGGGCAATACGCTCTGCCAGATAATTTTTATACTCGGGATGGCTTACAACTTTCGGATAGGCTTTCTGGGGCAGGGTAGTGGAACATACTTCCACCATCTTAGAATTTAATACCGAATTTATATATTTTTCAAACATGGGATCATGGTGGCCGTTGTAGACTTCAATCCAGCCGCAGCGGGAACCGGGCCAGGGCATTTCCTTGGAAATTCCGCGCATGATAATAGCCGGTACCTTGCCGATAATATCTGATAACGGTACGGTTGTTTTACCATTATAGAGAATATGGTGGTACACCTCGTCACAGATGACGAAAAGATCATATTTACGGGCCAGTTCAACCATGCCTTGAAGAATTGATTCCGGATAAACCGCACCTGTCGGGTTATCCGGATTAATAATGAGGATGCCGACTACTGCCGGATTATACTTGATCCGTTTCTCAAGATCGTCAAGATCAGGATACCAGTTATTTTTGGGATCAAGACGATATGTTACAGGCCGGTCCCCGGCATGAGCTGCCTCAGCCGATGAATGGGTAGTGTAGCTTGGAGTCGGGACAACCACCCTGGCGGTTCGTTTTAACATGCCGAATACCTTGGTAATGGCATCACCAAGACCATTAAAAAAGAGTATATCTTCTGCTGTAATCTGGACCCCGCCCCGGCTGTTATTATGGGCGGCGATAAATTCCCTGGTTTCAAGCATTCCCCTGGTGGGGCAGTAACCATAGGAGGTATCTTCCAGGGCGAGCTCCGCGACAATCTCCTTCATCCACAGGGGAATCTCTTCACCCTTGGCCACCGGGTCGCCGATATTTTCCCAATGGAGTTCAATTCCCAGCTTTTTCAGCTGCATGCCAACATTAACAATATTACGAATCTCGTAAGTCAGTTCTCCGGCGCCGACGTGAAGGATATTTGCTCGCATTATTTATACTCCTGAGCCGCTAACGGCATAATTTCTGATTATTTAAAAAACGTTAATATTTACCACTTACAAATTAATTAGTCAAACATTCTTCAGAAAAAACTTCACTTTACCGATAGGATTATTATACAATATAAAAAAGGACAATGGCTATTAAATCAGGGAGGATGACTCATGGGCAGAATCTGGAGATTTGAAATAGCAGGAAACATGGTGAAAAACGGCTTACGGCAGCGGCTGAAACTCACAGCCAACGGCTGCAACGAGCCTTTCCGGGATCGGTACTGGTGTCCGAAAAAGCAATGGTTCCAAAAAAACACCTGTCCTTTTATCAACCGCCGGGAATGTGAAAATTACGAATCAATGTGCGGCTGTCTATAAATCCAGCCCTTTTCCCGGCAGGCTTCAACTACCAGATTTGTCAGACCGGCAATAAAATCAGGCTTAACATTCATCGATTCCGTGCGTCTTAATTCCAGCCCCAGATCCCCGGCCAGCTCGCCATATTGAATATCAATTTCATAGAGTGTTTCCACATGGTCGGAAACAAAACTGATCGGCACCATAAGCACCTTTTTACATCCTTCACCAGCCAGGGTCTCAAGCATTTCCGGCGTTGAGGGAGCAAGCCATTCTACCGGCCCGCTTCTGCTCTGGAAACATAGTTTTCCGTCTAATCCGGTTATCCCGCTAATTCCCCTGATGGTCTTATCCAGTTCTTTAAGGTAAGGGTCACCTTCTTCAATAAACTTTACCGGCAGGCTGTGAGCGCTGTAAACCAGCTGGGCTCCATCTCCCATGGCCGCCATGCCTTCATTAATTGTCTGCGCCAGGCACCGGATATAATCCGGCTGATCCGGCCAGGAAGCTATTTCCAGTAACTCCATCTCAGGATATAAAGCAGCCATTACCTGCTTGAGATCATCAAGAGAAGAGCCGGTTGTGGCTTTTGAATAATGGGGATAAAGAGTAAGAGCGACAAGCCGCCTTATCCCCTGCCCTGCCAGTTTTGCCAGGGTTTCTCTCGCAGATGGATGCCAGTAACGCATGGCCATATCTACCTTGAAATTGCCATATTCGGCTAAGGAGAGGGCAAGGGCCTCTCCCTGTTCCCCGGTAATCCGGTTCAGGGGTGAGCCGCCGCCGATTTGGCCATAGGCTTTGGCGCTCTTCGGAGCGCGGCGATGGGCAATCATCCAGGCAATAGGTTTCTGGAGAAATTTCGGGCCCAGGCGAATGATCTGCCGGTCGGAAAAAAGATTATAGAGAAACGGCTCAACATCCGCCGGTTTTTCCGGTCCGCCCAGGTTAAGGAGAACAATACCGATCTTTTCAGCCATAAAGCTCTCCGTCATTTTCCAGCAGACGCTTTACATCCGCCGGGGCAAAAGAGAGATAAGAGAAAATTTCCTTTTCCAGGGCCTGACATTTAACGAAATTAATCATTATCATCTCATGGCGGGTCGGATTATCACGGCCATAACGATCAAGGATATAGGCTAACCGTTCTTCAAGGCTGACAACCTGATCATGATTTATTCGTTTATCCGCATAATATACTATCTGTTTTTCAACAATGATCCCCGGTGTTGTCCGGCCGAGGACAACATGCTCAGCCACGATTTCGGCCAGTTCATCAAAGCCGTGTCGTAAAACAATTTCCTCCCCCTCCAGGGCATGACTGCGATTACTGTAAAGGCACTGGGTTTTGGCAATATCATGAAGCAGGGCCCCGGCAATTACCAGATCCATGTCCAGCTCAGTCCCGGCCAGGTTGCCGGCCAGCAGACGGGCCACCCTGGCCACCATAATGGAATGGGCCTTGATATTATCAAGCATCCGGTAGTGGGCCATCAGCTCATAACATTGTTCCGGCGAGGGTATCATAGCAAAGAGGCAAAAAGGTCACGAACTGAGACGATGCACGCATTCCACCACAAATTTTGCTTTTTCCGGCGGCGTTTCCGGCAAAATGCCATGACCAAGATTAAAGATATGGCCCCTGGCCTCTTTACCTTCCGCCAGAATTGCGGCAACCCGCTTTTCCAGTTTATCTTCAGGCAGAAGCAAGGCGCAGGGATCAAGATTACCCTGCAATGAAATATCAGGGCCGACAATCCGGGCCGCGTCAGCCAGACTTATCCGCCAGTCCATGCCCAAGACATCTGCCCCCGAGGTTCGAGACTGCTCAAGCAGGGTAGCCCCGTTGTTGGCAAAATAAATAAGCGGCACAGTGCTGTCTTTAAGGGCCGCGATAATTCGTTTTACATAGGGTAGGGCAAATTCACCAAAATCAATCGGGGCCAGGGCTCCGGCCCAGGAATCAAAAATCTGCAGGGCCTGGGCTCCGGCTGCGGCCTGGGCTTTGAGATAATTAATGGTAAAATCCGTAACCTTATCCATCATGGCCTTATAAAGCTCCGGCGCGCTGTACATCATCTTTTTGGTGTTAAAAAACGCCTTGGAGGAACCACCTTCAATCATATAGGTGGCCAAGGTAAAAGGGGCGCCGCAAAAACCGATAAGGGGAACTTTGTCAGCCAGTTCCTGCCGCAGGATACGAATGGTTGCCATGACATAGCCCAGCTCATCCTCTGCGTCGGGAACCTGAAGACGATCAACGTCGGCCCGGCAGGTTATGGGCTCGGGCAATACCGGGCCTTTTTTTTCCTGAAATTCAAGCTTCATGCCCATGGCTTCCAGAACTACCAGAATATCGGAAAACAGGATTGCCGCGTCCACCCCGAGAATATCAACCGGCTGCAGGGTAACCTCTGCCGCCTTTTCCGGGGTCTTGCATAATTCAAGAAAGGTCATCTTGCTTCTGACCTTATGATAATCAGGCAGATATCGGCCTGCCTGGCGCATAATCCAGATAGGGGTTCGGGAAGTTTTTTCGCCTTGACAGGCCTTTAAAAAATCAGTGTTCATATTAGTTTCGGGTTCAGAGGTTTAGGGGTTCAGAGGTTCACAGGTTCAAGGGTTCAGAGGTTCAGGGGTTCAAAGTTCTGTCCTCTGTCTTCTGTCTTCTGTCCTCTGGCTTCTGGCTTCTGGCTTCTGTCATCTGTCAT
>JANTGB010000224.1 GCA_024763115.1 Desulfobulbaceae bacterium
GGTGCCGTAGATTTTCGTGATCAGGTCGGCGCAGCGTATTAGTCATACGTAAGCCGGACTGATCGCGGAAATATGCGGTACCCTGTGAGCAGTTACAGCATAATATCATAATCAATAAAAATAATCAGCTTATTTGTTGATCCGGCGGCTGCTTCCTTAACAGTTCATCCGTCTTCTTCGCAACAAATCAGTTGCTTGACAAAAAAACTCCTTAATGCTAATAAAGTTAGCGTTTCAGGTGTTTTTACCCAAACTGAAAGACATAAGCCATAGGCCCAAATGACTGGAGGTAACTGTTTACAGGGCGCCGGATCATCGATGTCTCTGCTTACCTCTGCGATGAGGCCGGCTTACGCATGACTGATACGCTGCGCCGAACTGATCTTAAAAATCTCCCGGAGTCTCCCCCGCTCGTCGCTTACCTGCACCCTGTAAATAACAGCAAACGGTGTCATACAATTACGGTGCCCGGCAACATTAAGGGGCTCACGCAAAATAAATTAGTAAAGATAAGGTGTGATATGAACATTTAGATAAGTGGTCTGATTGCATGCAGCGGATTGCGCCTTAGAATGCGAAGCTATTTTTGAGTGAGCCCTAAGCAGTTTACCCCGTGAGTAGTGACGACGGAAAATATAATAATAGATAAATATCAGAATATTTTTCAGAAAGATATCGTAAATATTCGTGCTAGAGAAAATAAAAATGAACATCATTAACATGTCATCATGGGAGGAATGGGAAGAAACATTTAACAAGCTCATACACAATATCGACTTCAAGAAAAAAGAAGATAAATATTCAACTTATTCAGACGTACTATTTCGTGGTCATTCTTGTGAGTCATGGGTACTTAAGACTACTCTTGAGAGATACTTAAATAAAAAAGTATCAATGTTAGAATACAATCGGTACCTCCAAACAGTTAAGCCTGCTTTTTCAGCCTTCACTGAGAAAAACTGGAATCTAACCCATGAACCCAAAATTGACGATATGCCAAGCTCACCACCTGGGTATGAGTTAATGGTTTACTTACGTCATCATGGTTTCCCGACCCCACTTCTTGACTGGAGCTTGTCTCCATATATTGCATCATTTTTTGCATTTCAAAATGCAGGGGAAGAAGAAAATGTTGCTGTATATACTTTTATTGAATACTACGGTGGAGGAAAATCAGGTTGCGTTGGATCACCTACTATTCATGCTTGTGGCCCATATATAGAGTCACACAAACGACATTTCAATCAACAAGGCCAATACACAATATGTCGTGAAAAACTAGATGATAGATGGTTCTACTGCAACCACAATGAAGTATTCAAACGAGAAGATAAAGATCAAGATGTTGTAACAAAGTACCTTATTCCATCAATCGAAAAGCATAAAGCCCTTAAGCAGCTTGATATTATGAATATAAACTCGTTTTCATTGTATGGCAGCACAGAAAGTCTTGCAGAAATGCTTGCTTATAGAGAAATTATGAAAAGAAATCTCTAACAAATCGTTCAACTCTGACGCCAAGCCCGCGCGTTATTTCAACAAAGCAGCTTAGGTGTTTACGTGGCAATAATCAATAACCAGCAAGCTTGGCGCAGGTTAACACAAACGTTATACGAAAAAACTGCAACCGCCGGGATTTAAATATTTGGGAAACTTTCAGGTGGGAGCGAAAAACCTGGACGACGATCGGCCTGTAACTGTTAATTAGCTGAAGCAAAAAATGAGGCAAGGAGCAGGACGGTTCACCCCCCTTATTACCGCCGGTTCAGCAGCAGAGAGCGGTTCCCCTTCGACAATCATGAATGCCTCATTACTTGATGAATTACCGATGTCTTAATGGCATGGTTCTACCTGAATAAACCGGTTTATCTTCTACCAATGAAACTGGAACCCCAACAATGAAAATTCATGAATTTCAAGCCAAGGAACTATTCCGGCGATATAATATCGGCGTACCGGAAGGCAGGGTAATAGAAAATACTGCCCAGGTTCGAAAAGTACTCACCGACCTTGGCTCCCCTCCCCTGGTGGTCAAGGCCCAGATTCATGCCGGGGGCCGGGGCAAAGGCGGCGGAGTCAAGGTCTGCGCTACTCCGGCGGAAGCAGAGAAAGCGGCCCGGCAGATCCTCGGCATGACCCTTGTTACCCGGCAGACCGGGCCGCAGGGACAGCTGGTGCGCCGAGTATTAATTGAGCAGGGCCTAGACATAAGCCGGGAACTTTATCTTGCTTTGCTGGTTGACCGGGATAACAGTGGGATAATGATCATGGCCGGCACAGCCGGCGGAGTAAATATTGAAAAAACCGCAGCACGGACTCCTGAAAAAATTATCAGGATAAAGATTAATCCCCTGGAAGGAATACAACCCTTTCACTGCCGACAGGCAGCCTTTGCCCTTAATCTATCAGGCCCGGTTTTCAAGCAATTCACTGTCGCCCTCTCACGTCTTTACCGCCTTTTTGTTGAATGCGACTGTTCCCTGCTGGAAATCAACCCCCTGGTTGTTACCAACGACGAACAACTGTTTGCCCTTGACGCCAAGCTGGACATCGACTCAAACAGCCTGTTCCGCCATGCCGACCTTGCCGCCTTTTATGATAAGTGCGAGGTTGATCCCCTGGAAGCAAAAGCCACAGAGTATAAGCTCAATTATATCAACCTGGGAGGCAGCATCGGCAACATGGTCAATGGCGCGGGCCTGGCCATGGCCACTATGGATCTGATTAAACAGGCCGGGGCTGAGCCTGCCAATTTTCTTGATGTGGGTGGCGGGGCCGGCGCGGAAATGGTGGAAAAAGGTTTCCAGCTTATTCTGGCCGACAAGAATGTCAAGGGCATCCTGATCAATATCTTCGGCGGAATTCTCCGCTGTGACGTTTTGGCCGAGGGAGTAGCGCAGGCTACCCGGAAAAGCGGGGTCAGGGTACCTGTAGTGGTACGTATGGCCGGCACCAATGCCGAACAGGGCCGCCGTATTCTGGCTGATTCCGGCCTTAATCTAATTACCGCAACCGATTTAGGGGATGCGGCCAGAAAAATTGCCTCGATATGAGTATATTCATTAATCAGGATACCAGACTGCTGGTGCAGGGCATAACCGGCAACGAGGGCGGTTTTCACACTCGGCAATGTCAGGAGTATGGGACTAAAGTGGTGGCCGGGGTAACGCCGGGCAAGGGCGGCCTGAAAATTGATAATGTTCCGGTTTTCAATACGGTCAGTGAAGCAGTGGCAACAACCGGAGTCAACTGTTCACTGATTTTTGTCCCACCCCCCTTTGCTGCTGACGCTATCCTTGAAGCGATCGCCGGTGACATACAGCTTATTGTTGCCGTTACAGAGGGCATTCCGGTAATGGATATGCTGCAAGTAAAAAATCTGCTGGTCACCAGTAAAAGCCGCCTGATAGGCCCCAACTGTCCCGGCCTTATCAGTCCGGGCCAATGCAAGGTCGGAATAATGCCGGGTTCCATTCATCTGCCCGGTTCAATCGGGGTAATCTCGCGTTCCGGCACCCTGACCTACGAGGTGGTGGACCAGCTGACTAAAGAGGGCTTAGGCCAGTCAACCTGCTTGGGAATAGGAGGCGATCCGGTGGTAGGCACCAGTTTCATCGATTGCCTCAGCGCCTTTGAAAACGACTCCGGGACCAGCGGCATTGTCATGGTAGGTGAAATCGGCGGCACGGCCGAAGAAGAGGCGGCCCGTTTCATTAGAGACAAGATGAGTAAGCCGGTAGTTGGTTTTATTGCCGGCCTTACCGCGCCACCGGGCCGGAGAATGGGCCATGCCGGAGCCATTATCAGCGGAGGCAGAGGCACGGCAACGGAAAAAATAAATATAATGCGGGAATGCGGAATTCAGGTTTGCGAAGATCTGGTGAATTTCGGTAAATTCTGCCGCTCGGTTTTCAGGTGTTAACTTTTTTGTAACTACCTACAGGGCAAGCGCCTTAATTTGACTAACCACTCTCTTAGGGGTTTACTCAAAAATAAATCAGTAGAGAAGTGATCTAATTGCATGCAACCGTAGGCATAGCAGGGCTAAGTTCTTGAGATTGCATAATTACAGATCGCTTTTCTAAATGTTCAGATTGCGCCTTAGAATGCGAAGTTATTTTTGAGCGAGCCCTAAGGTTGATTTTGCTGTAAAACAACAAATTAAACCTGAGAATTATTATCAGAAAAGCTTTAATTTTCCGGTACATAAACCAAAATATATATCCCTTCCGCTTATTATCATGAATTATAAACTCGTAAAAACCGCAAATTATCATTATCATCAAGAATAAATCCACTGAAACCTATTCTTGACTTCGTAAAGGAATATGCCGCTTTTGGGGAAATATGTTATATCTTCTCCATAAGATATTCGGCGTGTAGCCGTAATTGTCCACCTGGAACTGCTTGAGCTCACGGCTCCGGACAGCCTCATTGCTATATTCCTGGAGGCAAAGGGCGAGGGATTTCATCATATCACCTAAGGGCTCACTCAAAAATAAATTAGTAGAGATAAGGTGTAATATGGACATTTAGAGAAGTGATCTAATTGCATGCAACCGCAGGCGTAGCACAGCTA
>JANTGB010000225.1 GCA_024763115.1 Desulfobulbaceae bacterium
CCATAGCGCTTATGTTTGGTGAGGTTGCCTCGCTGCTGGTCAGCCGCATGGCTGTTCCCGTGCTTTACTTCATGCTGAAAAAACATTCGCATCAGCAATAACGCTTAGCAGCCAACTGAACATTACAAATATTCGACGAAATTTTTTGAGATTAATATAGAGGGCATAATGAAAAATAAAACCATGACCGTTGACGACTGGATTCACGTTTTTGCCGGACAGATGATTCTTATCAGCCTGGCCCTGGGCAGATGGGTTAATCCTTACTGGTATTTCCTTACCATGTTTGTCGGCCTGAACCTTCTGCAATACGGCATTACAAAATTCTGCCCCTTGAGATTTGTTTTAAAATTATTCAAGGTGCCGGAAAGCAGAGAATAAATTTTTCAGGATTCATTCAACTATAATTTATATTTTTACAGACATCGTAAACTGTACTTGAAAAAGTGTAATATTTTGGACAAGCCGAATAGTTTTTTTCGTAGAATGCCCGCCCTTGTAAAAAAGGACGATCGCACAATCTCCTCACAGTAGGGTTCTATAGAAAAAAATGTTACAAAAGTTGGTTTTAAACGGCCACTTTTTCTCTATCATGTTGATATTGCAAGTATTAAATTTATTGTTATCGCAATATTTACGATTTCTGTATTCTTAAAATTAATGCTGTTTTCCGGACATTCCGCTGTAAAAGAGATCTGGTGAAAAGTACATTAAATCAACGGGCTCATGTATGGGTGTTAACCCAAATATCAACCGGATATTGATTTTCTCAGGCAGAGAATCGTTTCTGGACTTTTTTGATCTGGTCGATCTTTTGAATAAAAAGATCGACCAGTTGCGGTTCAAAGTGAGTGCCCTTATTTTTTTGCAATTCATTTATAGCCCTATCGTTTGGCCAGGCATTTTTATAGGGCCGTTCCGAGGTAAGGGCGTCAAAAACATCACAAATGGCGGCGATTCTGCCGGTCAGGGGGATGTCTTCATGGGCAAGGGCGCGAGGATAACCGCTGCCGTCCCATTTCTCATGATGTGTCAGGGCGATGCTTCTGGCCATGTTAAGTAATTTTGAACTATTACCGGAAAGCAGTTTTGCCCCGATAACGGCATGATCCTTCATTAATTCAAATTCCGCCGGAGTCAGCGGCCCTTTTTTCTGAAGAATTGTCTCGGAGATTCCTATTTTGCCCACATCATGCATGGGCGCGGCATTAAAAAGTATGGTGCGCTCTTCACCTTCCATGCCGGTAGCCTCAGCCAGGATATTACAATAATGGCTCATCTTGGTCAGGTGCGCGCCTGTCTGCCTGTCTCTGAACTCAGAGGCTTTGGTCAGACGATAAATAATTTCAAGTTGACTCTTCCATATTTCCCTAGCCTGTTTTTCCAGCAACAGTTCAAGCCGATCCCGTTCGGATTTGATTTTTTCTTCATTTTTTCTTCTTTCTTCAGCTGCCTTCATTTCTTTACTGACACAGGTTAGTCCTCCAAGGGACAGATAAATTTTATCATTTTTAAATGACTCTGTTTGAGCCATATCTTTGAGCCATATCTTTGTTCCATCCTTAAGAGCTACCTTGTACACTGCTTCTACAAAGCCGTTGTCCTGTGATTCCTGCCTGAGCATAAGCCGCTTTTTCGGTAATTTCCCGGATCGAATGCTCTTTTGTTTAATGCTTTTCATATTATTGTCGGGGACATAAATTGAACGTTTAATAATACTTGCGGCAAACATGGCGGCTGCTTCCTCGGGTGGGCAGGAAAGGAGTTCAAAAAGACGGGATCCGACATACTCGTACCAAATCTGTAAATCATCTTCGCGCCAGGCAGAAATATAGGGAATAGCTGGATTGTTTTTATGGTCAAAGCGCTTAAACTGGTTGATACATTCAACAATGCGCCTTTTTAACTCCAGGCTGTAGGAACTGCGAAGGATACGGCCACAATAATCATGGTCAATGAGCCAGTCGGAATCATGCGGTGCTGTCATCCTGCCACCTCCTGCCTTGCCTATTTTGATTTGAACTTACTGAGTTATCCAGCTTTTTTGCCTTTAGTTGTAAGTTAATATCATTATCAGGCGGCATTTAATCGAAAGTCAAGAAAAAATATTATTTTCTGAGGATTTATGCTTTTTTTCTTGCTGAAAAGGTTTGACTGGTCTATCTTAATAAATTTTTTCCAGAACAAATCATAATTATTCGCAGGGTGCTGCCGGATCTTTTCTCGATTAGTCCGGTTTACGTATGACTGATACGCTGCAACGGCCTAATCGTAAAAATCTCCCTCGAGTCTCCTGCTGGTCGCTTCCCTGCGCCCTGTGAGCAGTCACAATTAGGGTGATTAGCAAAGCTAAGGGGCTTACCTTGTGAGTAGTCACAACAACTCAGGACAAAAAAGCTTATGAAACAGAACAATATCAGAAATGTCGCTATTATTGCCCATGTTGATCATGGCAAAACCACCCTTGTTGATCAACTCTTTCGTCAGAGCGGCATGTTCCGCGATAATCAACAGGTTGCCGAACGTTTGATGGATTCGATGGATCTGGAGCGGGAGCGGGGAATCACCATATCATCCAAAAACGGTTCTTATTGTTATAAGGATAACTGGATAAATATTATCGATACTCCGGGGCACGCCGACTTCGGCGGTCAGGTGGAAAGGGTGCTCCGTATGGCTGATGGTTGTCTGCTCCTGGTGGACGCTCAGGAGGGCCCCATGCCCCAGACATATTTTGTCCTCAAAAAGGCTCTGGCTATTTCTTTGCCGATTATTGTCGTAATTAATAAAATAGATAAACCGGCGGCCCGCTGTGAATGGGCGGTGGATCAGGTTTTTGACCTGTTTGTCAAACTTAATGCACCGGACGAACTGCTTGATTTTCCTGTAGTTTATGCCTCGGCCAAGCAGGGATATGCTATTTTTGAACCAGAGGAGAGTGGCTCCACCATGGAACCGGTTTCAGAGATGATAGTCAGGCATGTGCCGCCCCCGTCGGGTTCGCCGGACAAGCCTTTGCAGATGCAGATTAACACCATTGATTATTCTCCCTATCTGGGCCGACTGGGTATCGGCAAGGTGGTGAACGGCACCCTGAAAATTAACCGTGATATTGCCGTGGCCAGGCGGGACGGTTCAATTTCACCTATCAGAATTTCTAAAATTTTTCGTTTTGAGGCCAACCGTCAGATCCCGGCAAATGAGGCAATAACCGGAGAAATTGTCGCTGTAGCCGGAATGGATGATGTTAACGTCGGCGTAACCTTTACCGATCCCGACAACCCCAGTCCGCTGCCGCTGGTTGAAATTGACCCGCCCACTCTGGCCATGAACTTTATCCCTAATGATTCTCCATTTGCCGGACTGGACGGTAAATATGTGACGTCCCGTCATCTTGAAGAACGCCTGCGGCGGGAGACCCTGGCTGATGTGGCTCTTCATGTTGAGCCCCTGACTGACAGCATAGGGTTCCGGGTTGCCGGGCGGGGTGAACTGCATCTTTCTATTTTGATAGAAAAAATGCGAAGAGAGGGCTATGAGTTCCAGGTTACCAGACCTCAGGTAATCATGAAGGAGGAAGACGGAGTATTGCTTGAACCTTACGAAGAGCTGACCATTGATGTGGATGAACAATACCAGGGAGCAGTGATTGAAAAACTGGGTAAACTAAAGGGGCTAATGAAGGAAATGAGCAATGAAAACAACATGGCCCGGCTTATTTTCACCATTCCCACCAGAGGGTTGCTGGGATTCCGTTCTGAATTTATGACAGACACCAAGGGCATGGGTATAATGAACTATGTTTTTGCCGAATACGGTCCTTATGCCGGGGATATCATCAACCGGGTCAACGGAGTGCTGATAGTAAAGGAAGCATGTACAACCGTAGCCTATGCCCTGTTTAATCTGCAGAATCGAGGACGACTTTTCTGCGGCCCCGGACTCAAGGTGTATCGCGGCCAGATTATCGGCGAACATAGCCGTCCCGCCGACCTGGTAGTAAATCCGGCCAAGGGCAAAAAACTTACCAATATGCGGGCCTCCGGCTCGGATGAGGCGGTAATCCTTACTCCGCCGGTAAAGATGAGCCTGGAAGACTGCATTGCCTATATCAACGACGATGAACTGGTGGAAATTACGCCGAAGGCTATCAGGCTGAGAAAAAGGGGTTAATAAAAGGGGAAATAGCTGTCCTTGTCAAACACTTTCATAGATTAATTAGCCTCTTTTTTAAGGTCTGCTCCGCCACTCCATAAAAGCGATCCGCAGGAATCAGAAGTCCTCCAAGCCCATGATGGGTACGTCGGTGGTTATAATGTTCTACCCATCGTCCTATGCCCCGAGCGGCATCTGTCAAATCCATTAACTCTGTTTGCTCAACACATTCTTTCTGGAAACTGGCATTAAGGGCCTCAACCTTACCGTTTACTGCGGCTTCTTGGGCCATAAAATAGTTGATTTCATAATCTTCCAGCAAAGCCTCAAAGCGAGACAGGCCTTTCCATGAATGAAATGCAGATCCTCTATCTGTCATAACT
>JANTGB010000226.1 GCA_024763115.1 Desulfobulbaceae bacterium
TGCGCCGACCTGATCACGAAAATCTACGGCACCCTGTAACCAGTTACAATTACAGGGGTTAGCGAAGTTAGGACGCTTACCCCATGAGTAGTTACGTAAATGTTACCAAATTAAACTGGAGTTATAATCATGGGACAAGCAGCAGTACCGAAGGGTGCGGCGGAAAATAATAGAGCGGGAAGCGTAATGGTGGTTGGCGGCGGTGTTGCCGGCATCCAGGCAGCTCTTGATTTGACGGAGCTTGGCTATTATGTCTATCTGGTGGAAAAATCAGCCTCAGTGGGCGGGGCCATGGCTCAGTTGGACAAGACCTTTCCAACCAATGACTGTTCGCTCTGAATTTTAGCGCCTAAGCTTGTTGAGGCCGGTCGGTCTCCAAATATTGAAATATTAAGTAATGCTGATTTATTGTCGCTTGACGGAAAACCCGGCGAATTTTCCGCTAAAATCAAGATTAATCCTCGTTATATCGACACTGATAAATGTACGGCCTGTGGCTTGTGTACCACCTACTGTCCCCGGCACATGGTTGATGATTATAATGAAGGACTGGCAATTACCCGTCCTATTCATATTGATTATCCTCAGGCGGTTCCTGCTACTTATTTTATTGATCCTGCCTCCTGCCTGCATTTAAAACATGATACATGTCAGATTTGCGTGCCGGTATGTCGCAGTAATGCTATTGATTTTTCGCAAAAACCTGTTGAACGGGAATTGAATATCGGGGCTGTTATCATGTCGCCGGGATTCAGCCGGGTGCCGGAAAGCGCTTTAACAAAATATAATTACGGCAAACATCCTGATGTCGTAACTTCTCTGGAGTTTGAGAGACTGCTCAACCCCTCCGGGCCTTTCAAGGGTGAGGTACGCTGCCTGTCCGACCGCCGTCATCCAAAGAAAATAGCCTTTATTCAGTGTGTAGGGTCGCGGGATATTGGTTGCGACAACGGCTATTGTTCATCTGTATGCTGTATGTATGCCATTAAAGAGGCCATGGTTGCTAAAGAGCATGATCCTGAATGTGAAATTACCATCTTTTATATGGACATGCGAACCCAGGGCAAAGATTTTGACGCTGCCCAGCAGCGGGCAATGGATCAGTTCGGTATTAAATTTGTCAGGGCTAAAGTTGCTGATGTCATGCCCTGGGGTAAACAGCTTAAATTGACTTATTCCACCATGGATGAGAGTCATCGCTTTGACCCCTTTGACATGGTAGTGCTTTCCGTTGGGCTTGAGGCCCCGAAGAGTGCTGAAAGCCTGGCAAAAATAGCTGATTTTGAACTGAATAAATATGATTTCTGCGCCACAACATCTTTTGCTCCTCTGGCTACCAGCCGCAAGGGAATATTTGTTGCCGGAGCTTTTCAGGGCCCCAAGGATATTCCGGAAAGCGTTACCCAGTCAAGCGCTGCGGCTGGAATCGCTGCAGCCCTGCTTAAAAAACAGCGGGGCAAAGGCATAGTTCATAAATCCTATCCTGAAGAACAGGAAATAACCGCTGATGATGAAGTACGTATCGGTGTTTTTGTCTGTCATTGCGGAATTAATATCAGCAGTACGGTTGATGTCCATAAGGTAGATGACTATGCCGGTGATATGAAAAACGTGGTCTACCACAGTGACAGTCTTTACAGCTGTTCCCAGGATGCCCAGGAAGTTCTCAAGGAAAAAATCAAGAAGCATAAATTAAACCGGGTGGTTATTGCCGCCTGTTCCCCCCGCACCCATGAGCCTCTTTTTCAGGAGACTTTGAAGGATGCCGGTTTGAATAAATCTCTTTTTGAGATGGTTAATATCCGCGATCAATGCTCCTGGGTTCATGCCAATGAGCCGGAGGCTGCTACGACAAAATCCATGGATCTTGTCCGTATGGGCGTAGCCAAGGCCCGTCTCAGCAAGCCTTTGCCGGAACAGAGTGTGCCGGTTAACAGTCAGGCCCTGATTCTTGGCGGCGGGGTTGCCGGTATGGTTGCGGCCGAGAGCCTGGCTGAGCAGGGTTTTCACTGCTACCTTGTTGAAAAAGGTGAAAAGCTTGGCGGTCATCTGCAGAAAATGAAGTCAACCCTGTCTGGTGAAAACACGGTTGATATGTTGAAAAAGCTGGTTGCCGGGATCAATAAACATAAAAAAATTGATGTCTTGACTAATGCTGAGTTTGACGCGGTCAGTGGTTTTGTCGGTAATTTTTCCTCGATAATTAAATCCGGTAAAGGAAAAAATAAAAAGGAAACCACCATTGATCATGGCGTAATTGTTATTGCGACCGGCGGCCATGAGTATCGTCCTGACAAATATCTGCTTGGTAAATCCAAAAAAGTTATAACCCAGCAGGAATTGGAAACCCGTTTGGCCGGCCGGGCCAAGAATCGGGCTCCTGATACGGTAGTTATGATCCAGTGCGCCGGCTCCAGGGGAGATGACCTGCAATACTGCAGCAAGGTCTGCTGCAGTCAGGCAGTTAAAAATGCCCTGAAGATTAAAGAAATTAATCCTAAATCTCAGGTGATCGTCCTGTATCGTGATATGCGAACCTATGGTTATGCCGAGGACAGCTATCGTGAGGCCAGGGAAAAAGGCGTTATCTTTACTCCATATACAGTGGAGCAGAAACCAGTGGTGGAGAAGAAGGGGAATAAACCTTATGTCTCATACTTTGATCCTATTCTGCGGGAAGATGTCACTATTGACCCGGATTTGATTGTTTTAAGCGTTGGTATTGTCCCGGAAGGGACAAAGGAATTATCCAAGCTGCTTAAGGTTCCGGTCAATGCCAATGATTTTTATCTTGAGGCCCATGTTAAGCTGCGTCCGGTTGAACTGCCGGTTGACGGCGTGTATGTCTGCGGTCTGGCCCATTCGCCCAAACCATTAGATGAAATTATTGTTCAGGCTCAGGCTGCTGCGGCCAAGGCGGCTATTCCCCTGGTCAAGGGCCATGTAAATGTTGAACCTATTGTTTCCTCAGTTGATCCTGAGATATGTATTGGTTGCGGTATATGCGCCAGTCTCTGTCCATACCAGGCTATTCAGATTAAAAAGGTCGGCAAGAAACGTAAGGCGGAAACTATTTCCGCATCATGTAAAGGATGTGGCATCTGTGCCTCCCGTTGTCCTACTTTTGCCATAACCATGGGCGGATTTACCAGAGCCCAGATTTTTTCCCAGATTGAGGCATTTGGCGCCGCTACAGAGTAAGAGGTATAAATAAGATGAGTGAAGATTTTAATCCAAGAATTCTCGGGTTTCTCTGTAACTGGTGCTGCTACGCGGCAGCCGATGCCGCTGGAGTATCCCGTTATCAATATCCGCCTAATCTGCGGACTGTCAGAGTCATGTGTACCGGTAGAATTGATCCATCCTTTATTCTCAAGGCCTTTGCTGAAGGGGCTGACGGTATTTTTACCGGGGGCTGACAATTAGGTGAATGTCATTACCAGTTTGGTAATTATGATGCCCTTGGAGTTAATGGCCTGGTGCGGAAGATTCTCCAGGAAATAGGGATAAATCCCAAGCGCTATAATTTAAAGTGGGCCTCGGCTGCCGAAGCTCCTCGTTTTGTTAAGCTTATTACTGATTTTACTGCTGAGATTAAAGAGCTTGGGCCTTTGGGTGCAGCAGAAGGTATTGCCCCGGATGAGATTAAGAAACGAATTGAGCAGGGTTTATCCCTGGTAGAGAGCCGCAAGCTGCGAGTAAGTTTCGGTAATGTGACCAAGACCTTACGTAAGGATAACGATTACAGTGAAGCCCATATAGCAGAACTTGTTGATACTAAATTAAGCAAGGCGATTGGGGCTGGATTGGCCTGAAAGTCTTAGCCGCTAAAACTTTTTATGCAGTATCTCGTAGCCGTTCACCTTGTGAACGGCTACAGTTTTTTTGACATATGGCAATTGAGGTACAACATGAAAATCGCCAAGACTAAAGTTGGCAAAATAATAGAAAAAGAAGTTGAGCTGAACCGCTATCGCGGAAACAACTAACCCGCCGGAATTTTCCTCAACCAAACTGCTTTCCTCCGCCTATCACTTTTTTTATGCTGTGCATTACTTTTTGAAGTTGACATGAAAGAATTCATGTGTTTAGTAAAATACTGATATTCATAAAATAGTCAGAGATGCATTGACGAGTAAATGATTGTCATTCATCTTGTTCCCAGAGTGTATGTCAGAAAATCTTTGCTCGTTTTCCAGCTTGTCCCTTTTATCCTCTTAATAACTGGAAATATGATTATCGAAGGTTACCTGGAAAATTCTTTCCAGGTATAATAGCTTGATATTTGGATACATGGAAAATATCTCCAGTTATAGGGTAATATGATAGAAATTGTCCATGTATTAACACTGTTGAACTGAACCGCTACGCGGAAACAACCCAGCCGCCCAAATTTTCTTCAACCAAACTATTTCCCTCCGCTTATCACTTTTTTTTGCTGTACATTACCTCTTGAAGGATAACCATTCCGGTTGTCCGTAATCATCTGGAGGTAAAGTT